>JAYSYI010000472.1:0-3745 GCA_043727665.1 Limnoglobus sp.
TGAAGAAATCCACGCCGATTATGCTGTATCATGTTCGAATTTCCCATTGTTGGCGAGCGGCGGGTGTAAGAGGAGGTCTGCATTGATGCTATGACCGTCGCCATTTCTGCCAACTCATCACTCGCCATTACTCACGCAGCCATTCCTTGACCCGAACCGTGTCCGTCGCTATACATTGGGTGTTGGATTGTGTGGCCTCGACGGTTGTCGGGGCTTCTTTCGGCGTAGGCTTGTGAACTTTTTCACAAAGTCCATTGGCTGAGGGCCACCATGTCGATTCCCTCTCCGGTTATCACGCCCGCTGGCATCGAACCCGCGTTCGATATCGTGGCGTATTACCCGCTACTGCTTTACGTTGCGGCGATTGCGGGCCTCGCCATGACGATGCTCGCGGCGACGCACATCGGCTATCTGTTGCCGTTCATTAAGCCGCAAAAGCCTACTAAAGTCAAGCAAATGCCGTACGAGTCCGGTATGGACCCGATCGGCTCCGCCCGCATGCAGTTCGATGTGAAATTTTACCTGATCGCGATTCTGTTCCTCGTGTTCGACGTGGAATTGCTGTTTCTTTACCCGTGGGCGGTGATCGCGTATTCGGGTGGCGGCGACCCGCATTGGCAAAAAGTGTTTGGCGGGATCGTCTTCGTAGAAATCCTTGTTTTCCTGGCGACACTCGTCATCGCGTATGCGTATGCGTGGCGGAAAGGGGTCTTCGAATGGCGATGAAGATCGACGAAAATGTCTTCGTAAGCAACCTCGATGCACTCGCGAGTTGGGTGCGTAAACACAGCTTGTGGCCGATGCCATTCGCGACGGCGTGTTGCGGCATCGAACTGATGGCGACGGCGAGCAGCCGTTACGACATTTCGCGGTTTGGCAGCGAGGCGATGCGCTTCAGCCCGCGGCAGTGCGATGTGATGATCGTGGCGGGCCGCGTGGTGATGAAGATGGTGCCCGTGATGCAACGGATTTGGCTGCAAATGCCGGAGCCGAAATGGTGTATCAGTATGGGGGCTTGTGCGAGTAGTGGCGGCGTGTTCGACACGTATGCAGTGGTGCAGGGGATCGACCGCTTCATCCCCGTCGACGTCTACGTACCCGGCTGCCCGCCCCGCCCCGAGCAACTGATTCGTGCCGTGTTGGACCTTCAAGAAAAGATCCAAGCGACCGGCACATTGAACGCCCGCGAGTTCAACAAACGCACCGTCTACGAAGGCCCCGGCGACCTCGTGAAACAACTTCCACGCGGCAGCGTCGTCGTCGCCCCCGGCGACTACCGCACCGGTACGAAAGTCCATCATTAAGGGTATATATGGCAGCGAATTACCTCGTGCCGCTCCAGCAGAAGTTCGGCGATACGCTGCTAAGCGAAGAGTTTCGCGACAATCACCGCATCATCGTACCTGCGGAAAAAATCATTGATGTGCTGAAGGTGCTCAAGGAGCAATTCGGCTTCAACATGCTGTGCGATCTTGCAGGGATCGACTACCTCGGCTACCCCGACGCAACCGACCGCTACGGCATCGTTTATTCGTTGACGAACACCAACACCAGCGAGCGATTGTTCGTCAAAACTTACGTGAACGACCCCGACCCCGAACTGCCGACCGCAACCAATTTGTGGATCGGTGCCGACTGGATGGAGCGCGAAATCTACGACATGTTCGGCGTCACATTCAGCGGCCACCCAGACCTGCGAAGGATTTTGTTACCCAGCGAATTCACCAGCTATCCACTGCGAAAAGACTACCCGCTACGGGGCTTCGGCGAACGACATAACTTCGAGAAACTGATCCGCTCGGAGGGGTGATACACCACTACGATAATACCATGGCTGACAAAGCGACCTGACGGTTCAGCACGGTTCTTCGGTCCTGAAGGGACTGCTCACGTGGCCCATGGTAATACCATGGCAGGGTGCTGCACCCAACGTCGGCGTAGCCAAAGTCCCATGGTTTTACCATGGGCTGACAGAGCGACCCTTTTAGGGTCGGATATGATATTTGGTCCTGAAAGGATCGCTCATGTAGCCCATGGTAAAACCATGGGGGTGCTGGTTAGAGAGGTTTAGTTTATGCCGCTGGAAGCACTGGATCCGATGACTGAAGCGGGTGCCGACCGCGAGTTCTTGTACACATTGAACTTCGGGCCGCAACACCCGGCGACGCACACGACGTTGCGCCTTATCCTCACGCTGGATGGCGAGACGATTGTGAAAGCGGTACCGGATATTGGCTTCTTGCATTCGGGATTCGAGAAGCTCGGCGAAGATCTCGACTTCAATCAGTATGTGACCATCGTCGACCGGATGAATTACATATCGCCGGTTGCGAACGAGATTGCGTGGCACCATACGGTCGAGAAACTCCTCGGTATCGAGCTGACGCCGCGTTGCAAATACATTCGCACAATCTTTGCAGAACTGGCGCGTATTAGCGATCACCTGTTGTGTGCGGGTGCGGCGGCACTCGACCTCGGCGGCCTGACCGCGTTTCTGTATGCGTTTAACGAACGCGAAAAAATCTATAACATCATCGAACAAGCGAGCGGGCAACGCTTCCACCCGAGTTATACTCGCGTGGGCGGCCTGATGGCCGACGTCACCGATGAATGGATTCAACTCATCCGTATCTTTGTGGCGAGCTTTCCGAAAGTGCATGCGGATGTGTGTCGCTTGTTGAACCGCAATAAAATCTTCGTGGATCGCACCAAGGGTATTGGCGTTCTCACAAAAGAAGAAGCGATCAACATGAGTTGCACCGGCCCCGTGGCAAGGGCTTCAGGTGTGGTGCGCGATTTACGTAAAGATGAACCATATTTGGCATATGGAGATCTTCAAGATACCTTCAAGGTGGCCTGTGCGAAGGCTGGCGACTGTCAAAGCCGATACTTGGTGCGGATGGAAGAGATGGTGCAGTCAATCCAGATCATCAAAGCCGCCGTCGAGAATTTGCCGAGTGGCCCGGTGAATGTGTCGGTCGGCGATAAACTCGGCATCCCGGATAAGGCTTCGACGTACCGCAGCATCGAAGGATTAATCCAGCATTTCGAGCTGTTTATGTGGAACCGGCAGTTCGAAACGCCGGTGAACGAAGTCTACGGCGCGAACGAGACCGCGAACGGCGAACTCGGCTTTTACATCGTCGCCGACGGCGGCGGCAAAGCCTGGCGTGCCCGCACGCGGCCACCATCGTTCCTCCACTTTTCGATCTTCCCACACCTCATCGAAGGCCATCAGATTTCCGATGTGCCCGCCGTGCTGGGGAGCTTGAATATCATCGCGGCGGAGTTGGATCGATAGTTGAGGGAGTACCAATGGCAACGCACGTTCACGAACGGGTACGAACTGAGCCGATCAAACAGGCATTGCCTACGATTGGGGGCCGTATGTATGCGATTGCCTTCGACATGGATATCGAATCGCTCCGTCAACATTATGGCGACCCGTACAACAACGCCTACATGGAAATTCGGCGAATCCTCGAACGCTTCGGCTTTCGCTGGCAACAAGGTAGCACGTACTTCGGTGGTGAAAGTGTCAATGCGGTGACGTGTGTGATGGCGGCTATGGATCTCTCTCGCAACCTACCATGGTTTGCACCATCGGTGCGCGACATCCGCATGTTGCGAATTGAAGAAAACAACGACTTGATGCCCGCAGTTCAACAAGCTGCTGAGAGCGAGTGAAGTATGAGCGCACTAAGCGAACCGATTCGACAAGAAATTCAACGGCTCATACCGCGTT
>JAYSYI010000473.1:0-3739 GCA_043727665.1 Limnoglobus sp.
TGCAAGTCCCGCCGTCCGTTCTCGCACTGCTACCGTGATACCATTTTCGCGAGGTTGTCGAACAATTGCACGAGTGACGCCATCAGTTTCTTGAAGTCGCCTTCGTGTAAACTTTCGTTCGGTGCGTGGGCGTTACTGGCGGGGTCTTCGATGCCCAAGAGCAATGCGGGTGCGCCTCCGAAGAGTTCTGCGAGCGGGCCTACGAAGCCGATCGAGCCACCACAACCGATGCCGACGGGGTCGCGGCCGAAGCCATTGCGGAGTGCAGCCATTGCCGCCTCGAACGCGGGGCCGTTCGGGTCTGTCATCCACCAATCGCAACCGGCACCGAGCTGTTTCACCTTCACTTCAGCCCCGTATGGCGGATTCGCTTCGAGGTACGCTTTCATCTGCGCAACGACATCCGCAGGCTTTTGATCGGGCACGATCCGGCAACTGACGATTGCCGACGCGGTTGGCAGCACTTGGTTCGATGCGCCTTTGATCGTGCTCGCTTCTTGGGCGATCACCGTGGCGGAGGGGCGTCGCCACGTTTGTTCATACACGCCGGTGCCGGTTTCCATCGCGAAGTTCGCCGATGGCACGACGCCGAGTTCTTTCCGGAACTTCGCATCGTCCCACGGCAGTTTCCGGAACGCAGCGCGCTCTTTGTCGGTCAGTGGCCGCACGCTGTCGTAGAAGCCGGGAACGGGCAGTGGCTGGTTCGGTGCGAACAACTTCGACAGCACCACGTTCAGCGACAATGCCGCATCGGGGACGGCACCGCCCGCCATGCCGCTGTGTACGGGCATCCGTGCGGTCGTGACTTCGACCATCAGCGCGACGATGCCACGCAGCGAGTACGTGATGCACGGCAAACCGACTTCGATGTTTTCCGTGTCGCAAACGACGATGACATCGGAATGGATCTTCTTTTTGTGCAGTTCGAAGAAGTTGAGCAGGTTCTTCGAGCCAATTTCTTCTTCGCCCTCAACGACCATCTTGATGTTCACGGGAAGCTGGTTCGAGGTTTTGCGATACGCTGCGATCGCCCCGAGGAATGCGGAGATTGCGCCTTTGTCGTCGGCGGCACCGCGTGCGAATAAGCGGCCATCGCGCCGCGTGAGTTTCCACGGGTCCGATAGCCATTGCTCGATGTAATTCACCGGTTGCACATCGTGGTGCGCATACAGGAATACCGTCGGTTTGCCGGGGGCGTCGAGCCATTCGCCGTATGCGTACGGCAGTGAATTCCCGACTTTGATCGCTTCGACGTTGTGTAACCCGGCTTCGCGCATCATGTCGCAAGTCAGGGCGGCCGTGCGTTCGATTTCGGTGTGGTGTTCGCCATCGGTGGAAATACTCGGCACCGCCACGAGGTTCGAAAGCCCGCCGATAATCGCTTCGTGGTTCTTCGTCAGCCAGTCGAGAGCAGCCTGCATTAGTACATTCCTCTAGGGGTTTATCGATGACCATACTTTACCGCGAATTGCCCCTCGGGTAAACCGAAGAGTTTCGCACGAGACGCACTATGACGGCGAATCCACCGACATCGAACGGGCGTGGCTTCTACTTCGGCGGCTGCCTCGGCTTCGCGATTTTGTCCATCGTGCTGCTCGGCGTCGTCGGTTGGATGATGGGCTATCTCGATGGCCGCCTCAGCGTGAAGAATGCCGGTACGGACTTGCTAAAAGTGCAAGAAGCGGCTTGGAACAAGGGCGATCTCAACGGCTTCCTCGCCACGTACCGCATGTCGGACGACGTCACGTTCTTCGGTGGCGGAGCGGCTACAAAAGGCTGGGCGGAGATCCTCGAACGCTACCAGAAAAGCTATGGCGGTCCCAATGCGCGGATGGGGCAGCTCAAGTTCGAGAACGTACAAGTCGAACCGCTCGCCTACGATTCCGCCCTCGTTCGTGGCCGTTGGGTCGTCAGCGACAACGGGCAATCGAAGGGCGGCCTGTTCACGATCTTGCTTCGCAAAGGATCGGACGGCTGGAAGATTATCCACGACCACACATCATCCGATACACCGTAAATTAATTCAAGCCGCGTATGGGGTCAGAATGATAGATGTGATGTGGGCGATTTTCGGTGTCGGTCCATGCCGTCGTTTTTGGCAACCCGAGCGAATCGTAGATCGTTGCGGCGAAGTTTTCGGGGGTTTGCGGGTCGGTTGCGGGGTATGCCCCTTTTGCGTCGGACGAGCCGATCACGCGGCCGCCGATCACGCCGCCACCTGCGAGCCACAGGCTTTGCACGGCACCCCAGTGATCGCGTCCGGCCTGTTTGTAATGTGCGGGGAGCGTCGAAACCTTCGGCGTTCGTCCGAACTCGCCGAACATCACGATCAGCGTCGATTCGAGCAATCCGCGTTCGTGCAAATCGTCGAGCAATGCCGACAGTGCGCGATCCGTCGGCGGAAACAGCTTGTCTTTAAGGTGCGGGAAGGCGTTCCCGTGCGTGTCCCATGTCTCGTTGTTCCCCAAGTTCACTTGCACGAGGTTCACGCCTGCTTCGACGAGGCGTGCGGACATGAGCAGGCTCCAGCCGAACGCATTCCGCCCGTAGCGGTCGAGTTCGTGCGCGGTGGCATGTTGCAAATCGAACGCTTTACGTACGCGACGATCGGTAAGTAGCGAAACCGCATCGCCGCGAGATCGGTGATACGCGCCCGTCGCTCCCACGCGATCCATCGCCTGCCGTTGCCCGTCGATTGCTTTGAGAATATCCATCCGCGAACCGAACCGCAGCGGGTCGACGCCTTGCGGTAGTTCGAGATCGGGTAACACGAACGCGGTGCGTTTGGCAGCGAATTTCCGGTCTTGGTGGTCGAACTCGTACTCTGGGAATGCCCCGTAGGCTTTCGGGTCGAACGCAGACATTTCGAGGAACCACGGGTCGCGCGGTCGCCCCATAATGCCCGCGAATTGGCCGGGTAGCACGCGCCCGCTGTTATGGACGATCTTGTCCGGCAATACCACGGCGGGCGGCAGATTGTTGCGTGGCCGCGTGACAGCACTCGCAACCGATGCAAGACTCGGCCAATCGCCGGGCCGCGGCGCACTCGGGTTGAACCCGATCGGCAATTGCGATTGCCCCGTGAGCATGATGTGATGGCTTCCGGAGTGATCGTTTGATGGATGCGTCAGCGAGCGCACCAGCGACCACATCTTCGAGCGAGCTGCGAGCATCGGTAGGTGTTCGCAAATTCGCACCCCCGGCGTGGCAGTCGCAATCGGCCGGAACTCGCCGCGAATTTCCGCCGGTGCATCGGGCTTGAGGTCGAAACTATCGTGCTGGCCGAGGCCGCCCGAAAGGAAAATGGTAATCACTGAACGCGCTGACTTCGTGGGGTTCGCATTCTCCGCACGCAACGGTGCCAGATGCTCGAGGCCGAGACCTAACAGAGACGATGCGCCCGCTTGAAGCGCAACGCGGCGCGAAACGATAGGGTGTGCAAACATAACCGCAGCCTTGCTAGGCAGGAGTGAACGCGAGGAAGGATGAATATGCAGTATGGCGAGTCCGAACCGCGAACGCGAGAGGATTCTTTTTGGGAAGGGAGTAATGCACCCAGGGGTACGACGAGGAACGTCTAACTCTGGGTTCAATGATGCTTTGTCTTTTTGTAGCTGGGGTCTGTGACCCCGAAAGCCTGACAATTGAGGAGACACTTCCTCTAAACCGGCCTCACAGTGGACAGCTTCAGAAGAAAGTAAATACCATTGGTCTATTGCTTGCGTGACTTCCACAGTCA
>JAYSYI010000474.1:0-11268 GCA_043727665.1 Limnoglobus sp.
ACATGTCTGAGACGCGGACCGTGAGGTAACACCATGATTCGTCGCGATTGGTTCCTTTTGCTGATGTTGTTCGTGTCTGTCGTTCCCGTTGCGAACGCCGAAGATGCGGTGGCGGTCGAACGCCGGGTGCAGCAAATGGTGACGGCGATCGATCGCCGGATCGAGAGCGATTGGCTAGCCCACAAACTTAAACCGGCGGCGGTGGCGGACGATTCGGAATATGCGCGCCGCGTCTATCTCGACCTGATTGGCCGCATCCCGAAAGTCGGCGAACTGAGCGAATTCGCGGACGATAAATCGGCGGACAAACGGGCCAAGTTAGTCGAGAAGTTACTGAACATGCCCGCACACGCCCGGCACTTCGCCGCCGGTACCCGCATCGAATGGCTGCCGCAAACGCAGACCGATATCCGCTTCATTTTCCTCGGCACGGGCATGGAGATATGGCTCCGCGAACGCTATCGGCAAAATACGCCGGCGAGCGAAGTCGTACGACGCCTGTTGTCCGTGAAACTCGGCGATGGCGTGGCGATGCGGTTTCGCAACGGCCAAGTGGCCGATGGCGATGCGGAATCGCAGCAACTCGTGAACTATTATACTGCCAACGAGGTACGCCCCGATCAACTCGCGGCCTCGGTGAGTCGCGTGTTTCTCGGTGTGAAACTCGAATGCGCGCAATGCCACGATCACCCGTTCGCACCGCATACGAAAGAACAATTCTGGCAGCTCGCCGCATTCTTCGGCGAGTTCGCCCCACTCCCCGCAGTGGCACCGAGTTTCGTCGGCCCGTTGCCGCCGCAGTTCGAGAAAAACCAGATCACGATCCCGAATACCGAAAACACCATCATCGCAACTTACTTCGATGGCACATTTCCTGAATGGAACGCGAAGCGGTTGCCCCGCCAGGAACTTGCCGTCTGGCTGACATCGCCGGAGAACCCGTACTTCGCACGCAATTTAGCGAATCGCATGTGGGCGCGGTTCTTCGGAATCGGCTTGATCGACCCGATCGACGAACCCGGCGACCACAACCCGCCGAGCCACCCCGAACTTCTGGATGAACTCGCAGAAGGCTTCGCCGAAAGTGGCTTCGACAACCGCGTGCTGATACGCGCGATCGTCCGCAGCAAGCCGTATCAGCTAACGAGCAAACTCACGCACCCCACGCAGAACGACCCGCGACGCTTCGCACGCATGACCATGAAGGGCCTGAGCGGCGCGCAAATCTACGATAGTTTCGTGGCCGCAACGGGTAAGGCAAGCGATGGCAATAACGACCAGGTGTTCTTCGATGGTCAGGCGCAATCGCCGCGTGGCCGATTCGTGAAAGAGTTCCCAACGGGCGGGAAAGCAACCGAATCGCAGACATCCATTTTGCAAGCCTTGATGATGATGAACGGAATCGACATGGCACAACAGACGACGATTAAAACTGGCCCCACACTGACCGCGATTCTCGATGCACCGTTCCTAACGACAGAAACGCGCATCGACGCGCTCTACCGTGCCGTCGTGTGCCGAAACCCCACCGCAGAAGAGCGCGAAAAGTTCGCCAGCTACGTCGATCGCGGCGGTCCATCCGGCGATAAAAGCAAGGCACTCGCCGACGTAATGTGGGTGTTGCTGAACAGCACGGAGTTTCTGTTCAACAATTGAAGTTAGCTGTTAGCCCGACGCGCTAGCGAGGGATTGGAATTTCGTCGTCGTTGGTTCCTTGCTAGTGCTAGAACCCGCAGATGACCGACTGTCACGGAAACGTGGAAAGCAGATCCTTGCTTGCTGGCAGGATAAAACATTCCTCGCTAGCGCGTCGGGCTAACAATCCCGACCCGTTCGCCACGATTATTTTTGTTCCGAAACCATTCCAAGGTGATTCCGATGTTCGATACGTCTCGCAGGGAGTTTATTCGGGTGGGTGCGCTCAGCGTGGGCGTGTCGGTGTCGGGGTGGCTGGCCCCGCTGGCGAATAGCCTCGCCGCTGACCCGAAACGGAAGCGGTCGTGCATTCTGTTGTGGATGAACGGCGGGCCGTCGACGATCGATCTTTGGGACTTGAAGCCCGGCCATGCGAACGGCGGGCCGTACAAGGAAATCGCAACGAGCGTGCCGGGGTTGAAGATCGGCGAACACCTGCCGACGCTCGCGAAGTTCGGCGACCGGCTCGCGATTCTGCGGGGAATGTCCACGAAAGAAGGAGATCACGGACGCGCGACGTTCCAGATGCGCACGGGGCAACTTCCGCAAGGGCCGATCGATTACCCGACATTCGGCTCGCTCATTTCGAAAGAGATCGGCGACCCAAAGGCCGAGTTGCCGAACTTCGTCAGCATCGCGCCGCGTCGGTTCTTCGATGTCAATCCGAACACGCCGGGGTTCCTCGGGCCGCAACATGCGCCCCTCGTCGTCGGGGCATCGAACGATTTCCAGGAACCGGTTGCCGACGATATCGGCAGTCGGCTGAAGGTCGAGAACATCGCGCGTCCCGATAGCGTATCGACCGCCCACGCGGACTCGCGGCTGTCACTTTTGCGCGATATGCACGACGATTTCGCCACCAGCCGCCCCACGAGCATCGTCAGCAGCCACGTCTCGGCGTACGATCGCGCAACGCGGCTGATGCAATCGTCCGCCGGGAAAGCGTTCGACCTGAACGAAGAGAAAAAGGAAGTGCGCGAGCGATACGGCAAGTCGCTGTTCGGCCAAGGTTGCTTGCTGGCCAGGCGGCTCGTCGAGAAAGGCGTGCCGTTCGTCGAAGTCACGCTCAGCGGGTGGGACACGCACGGAAACAACTTCGACCAAGTAAAAAAGCAGTGCGATCACCTCGATAAAGGCTGGGGTTCGCTGATGAACGACCTGAAGGAACGCGGGTTGCTCGATTCGACGCTCGTCGTTTGGATGGGCGAATTTGGCCGCACGCCGCGCATTAACGGCGCAAAAGGGCGCGACCACTTCCCGAATGCGTGGTCGACGGTGTTGGCGGGTGGCGGCATCAACGGCGGGCAGGCCATCGGCAAAACGAGTGCCGATGGCACGACGGTCGAAGATCGCCCGACGACGACAATCGACTTGCTCGCAACCGTCTGCGGCGCGCTCGGCATCGATCACGAAAAGCAAAACATGTCGAACGTTGGCCGGCCGATTCGCATCGTCGACAAAGCGGCGAAACCCGTTACCGAGGTGATTGCGTGACCCATATTGCATGTGGTGTTTGCGCGATGATTGTTTGCGCGGCGACCGCGTGGGCCGACCCGCCGGGTTCGCTGTCGCGCGGTTTGCCGCGACCGACGGGGCCGCGCGGCGATGCGTTCGTTCCGGGCATCCTTGCCGTTAAGATTGCCCCAATTCAGCGACGCCGCCCGAAATTCGTGCTACCGCCCGCGTCGCCGATCCGCGACTCCGTAGATGTGGTTTTCTTCGCAAAGGATCGGCCGATCCGCGTGCAGATTCACGTGACCGTCGATGACGTGGCAGTCGATCTTGTCTGGCGAAACCACCTGAAAACGCTGTTCGCAGCATTCGACCGCGACCATGATGGCTTCCTGAATCGCTTTGAAATCGAGCATATTTACAGTGCGGCGGGGATGACTACGCTGATCGGCGGGAACGCACATCGCAACCTGAGCCAACCGCCGATACTCGAAGAAATCGATCTCGATGGCGATAATCGTGTGTCGTTCGACGAGTTCGAGTACTACTACCGCGAAGCGGTCGATGACCTCGTGCTGCCCCGTTCGATATCGATCGACAGCGCGCCGAATCGCAAGATGACCGAGCAGCTTTTCGCGGCGCTCGACTTGAACAAGGACGGCAAACTCTCGAAGAGCGAGGTGCGCGATGCAGAGAAAATTTTACTCTCACTCGATCAGAACGAAGACGAATGCCTGTCGCCAGACGAGTTGAATCTCGGCAACGCGGATCGATCGCCGACTGCCAAACCGGAACCGGTACCGATTGATGGCTCGCCAGTTGCCGATTTCGCCAGCGATTTGCAACTCTTTCGCACGGCGATACCCGCAACGATCGTGCAGCAATTACTGAAACGTTATGACACGAACAAGGATGCGTTCCTGACGCAAAAAGAGATCGGCTTCGACAAGGAGACGTTCGACCGTCTCGACGCGAACCGCGATGGCAAACTCTCTGCGGCCGAGTTGGAATTGTGGCGAACGGGGCCACCGGATTTCATCGGCAACGTGAATATCAGCGACTCGGCCGATCAAAGGAAGATGACGCTTCAGTACGCATCGGGGAAGGCACTGCCTGCCGGGTTGGAAATTCGCACGTCGAGTGCGGGCCGGTTGGTGTTGCGGGTGGGCAGTCAGTTGCTCGACCTGTACGCGGGGGTGGCACCGTCTTACGTGATTAACCGCCTCGAAGAGGAAATTAAGACGACGTATCCGAAAGACAAAGCGGTTGTGACCGAGGCCGAAATCGGCGGGCAGGAGTTTCAGTTTCTGCGAATCGTGTTCGATGCTGCGGACTTCAACGGCGATGGCAAACTGACCCGCGCCGAATACACGAAATATATGCGGCTTCAGCAAACGACGATCGACCTCGCCATCATCGCCGGATACGCAACGCGGACGCCGAGTTTGTTCCACTTGATGGACGAAAACGGCGACGGGAAACTGAGTGTACGCGAACTCCGCACCGCATGGGAACGTCTGATCGTGCTCGAACCGGGTTCGGGAACCGAAGTCACACACAATGCGATTCTGCCATCGGCATCGATCCGCTTCGGGCGAGCGAGTTCGTCGATTTTAGCCGAATATGCATCATCGATGAACAACGTCCCCGCACCGCGAAAAGTGGAAGGCCCGCTCTGGATGCAGATGATGGACCGCAACGGCGATGGCGATATTTCGCGGCTCGAATTCCTCGGCAGCCGCGCTGAGTTCGAACGCATCGACACCGATAAAGACGGCATCATTTCCACCGCCGAAGCCGAGGCGTACGACAAATTGAAACGCGTGAAATAACCTTACCGTACCGCTTCTCGGGAGTTACATTCGGCGCGTTCTTCGAAGTACCACTTCACGGTTTGCATCAATCCTTCTTCGAACGTCACCATCGCTTCGTAACCGAGGTCGACGCTCGTTCGGCGTAAATCCGCTTTGGAAAATCGCACATCGCCCGTGCGCGTTGGCGTGAAGATCGGGTCGAGGCGCTTGCCGAGAATCGCGTTCAGCCCCGCGACCAAGTCGAGTACCGTTACGGTTCGCCCCGTGCCGACGTTGTAGACTTTCCCGGAAATCTCTGGCACTTCGGCGGCGCGTTCGAGCGCGGCAATCGCGTTGCCGACGTAGGTAAAATCGCGCGATTGTTTGCCATCGCCCTGCACCGTGGGGCGCTCGCCGCGTGCCATCATCGCGGTGAAGAGCGCGATCACGCCGGAATACGGGCTGTCGTCGCGCTGGCGTGGGCCGAAGATGTTGAAGAAGCGAAGGCGCACGGTTTCGATGCCATAGGTGGCCGCGAACGCCTGCATGTAAAATTCGCCCGCAAGTTTCGCCGCCGCGTACGGCGACTTCGCGACGGGTAGCATATCTTCGGTCTGGCCGACTTCTGCGGTGTTCCCGCCGTACGCGCTCGAACTCGCCGCATAAACGACGCGCCGCACGCCGACTTTCCGTGCAGCATCGAGCAAGTTCAGCGTGCCCGTCGCACAGGCCGCGTGCGACACCGCCGGACTTTCCACGCTCCGCGCCACCGAGGCGAGCGCCCCCAAGTGATACACTACGCCGACGCCCCGCATCGCTCGCGCAATCGCAGCCGGATCGGTGAGGCTGCCTTCGATGACTTCGATGTCGTTGTGGAAATTTTCGAGATTCGAATGCAAGCCGGTGCTGAAATCGTCGAACACGCGGACGGGTCGGTTCTGCTGCACGAGACTCTCGACGAGGTGCGACCCGATGAAACCCGCACCACCCGTAATCAAACTGAGTTCACCCATGAACCCTCTCCCCAAATTTTGTCGATTCGTCCTAAGTGACGCGAGTCTACCCAAATCCGCAACGCGGTGTCTAGGCGGAGTGGTACCACATAAATCGCGATTCGATTACAATGTCACAGCCTATTCCCGAACCGGAGGTAATCGTGTCGTACGCCGACTTCACAATCGAATCTGCGGAGACTCGCTTCGGCGTGGTCGCTATTCCCGGCGACCTGTTGGCGGGGATCGTGCCGTTGTCCGTTCCCGAGTGGCTTGAGTCTCAGTTGGCACGCGGTCAGGAGATGGCGGCACTCGTCAGCGAGAAAGCGCGTTCGGAGTTTCTCGTCGCGCCGATATTGTTGGCCTGTCGCGGTCTGGTACCCGGTGCGCTGTCGATCTATTCGGGGCAACGGCTGGACGTCGATGCCGAACTCGGGCTGACGGGTGAATGCGATTACATCCTGGCGCTGACGCCGCCGGTACCCCGATTGCGTGCCCCACTCGTGACCGTGCTGGAGGCGAAACGGGGCGACATCGAACAGGGTCTCGGCCAGTGCGTGGCACAGATGGTGGGGGCGAGGTTGTTCAACGAACGCGCTGGTTCTGACATGAAACACCTATTCGGCGTGGTGACGACGGGCGAATCGTGGCAGTTCTTGCGTCTCGAAGGTAAGACTGTCACTTTGCATCGGGAGAGAGTGTTCCTTGCCGAACTCGGTGTCATCCTCGGTGCGTTGCAGATGATGCTGTCGCTGCCGTAAACGCGCAATTTTCGGCACAACCGGACGTTTCGCATGTCACCCTTACCTTCGCAAATATCCCCTTGCGACCGCGTCTGCGTCTGAAACAATAGAATTCTGTTTGACGCACCCTTTTCTGGCGGACGATGAGCTACTCGCTAATCACCATCTGGTACGAACGGACCCGGTTTCTGCCGGCGATTTTTGCCGTGGCGTTTAGCGCCATCCTGATCGCGGTGCAGTGCGGCCTCGTCATCGGTTTGCTATCGATGATGTCGCTACCCGTAGACAAATCCACCGCCGATGTGTGGGTCGGTTACCCAGGCGTACGGAGCGTCGATCTCGGCCAACCGCTACCCGAACGCTGGGTCAGCCGCGTGGCCGATCAACCCGAAGTCGAACGCACTGAAACGTCGGTCATCGGCTTCTCGATGTGGACGCCGCTAGCGACATCTCTAACCCTCGGCACGCCGGAGCCGGTCACGATCGTAGGCACGCGGCTCGAACGCGATTCGATCGGTGCCGTCGAATGCCTTCGCGATTCGCCGGATATTCAAGCCGCACTTACCGAGCCATTCTCCGTGGCCGTCGACGAATCCGAACTCGGCCGACTTAGCATAAATGGTGTCGGGGATCGTGCGGAAATTTTGGGCAAGCGCGTGAAAGTCGTCGCACTTGTGAAGGGCTATAAGAGCCTCGGCGGGCCGTACGTGTTCTGCTCGATCGACACCGCCCGCGTGCTGATGAAGTACTTTCCGGGACAAGTCACGTACATTTTGGCGAAGTGCAAAACCCTCGAAGACGCCGAGCGTGTGACCGCAAGACTTTCGCAGTACACGAAACTGAGCGCCTTCACGCACGATGAATTTTCGCACCGTTCGCGCATGCACTGGCTAACGACGACAAAGGTGGGTATCGCAGTGGGTTTCACGGCGTTGCTCGGGTTGCTCGTCGGTGCGGTCGTCACCAGCCAGACACTTTACGCCGCAACGGCCGCCTCGCAACGCGAGTATGCCACGCTCCGCGCGATGGGCATTCCTCGCTGGCGATTGCAGCTTTCCGTGCTGATGCAATCGTTCTGGGTGGGGATGTTCGGCATCCTCGTGGCCGCGCCGATCTCGTTTATTTTGGCAGAAGCGGCGAACCGCGTCGGCACGCAAGTGCAACTGCACCCGCTCGTTCTCGGTGCGTCGGCACTCGTCACCATGGTCATGGCGATCGGCTCCGGGCTTGCGGCACTCCGCTCGTTCCAGAACGTCGATCCCGCACACAACATCCGCTAACCGACGGTGCCCCGATGGCCGATGGCCAACGATTCCCGAAGTTCACCACGCTGTTCGGCCTGCTCCTCCTCGGCGGTTCGATCGCGGCGGCGGCGTATTTCTACAACCGCAAATCACCTGAAGTGGTGCCAACAGGGCCATCGCCAGGTAACCTCGATGTCGTCTGTTCGGGCCGCGTCGATTCGGAAAAACTGGTCGTCACGCTCGACCCATCGCAACCGGGCCGCGTCGAGTCGGTACTCGTTTCCGAGAACGCACTCGTCAAGAAAAACCAGGAAATATTGAAGCTCGATGCGGCACAATATTTGATCGCGGTTCGCGAAGCTACCAACGGCGTGTTGGCGGCGCAGATTGAAATCGATGCGGCCGGCCAACGCTTCAAACAGCATCCGTCGCTGATCGTTCTGCAAGAAAAGAAACTTGCCTCCGCAATCAACGAAGCGACTGCAAACGAAGACCGCCTCACCCAGATGCGAGAGCAAGCAAGCCTGAGCGGGCAACTGACGAAGTCCGACGTTGATGCTGTGGTGGCACGCGTAAATAGCCTCAAAATCCTGGTCGATGTGGAGAAAATTCAACTCGAAAACCTGAAGGCACTCGACCCGAATCTAGAAGTACGGGCCGCGAAAGCAAAGAGCGATGCGGCCCAACTGAACCTCGACCGGGCGAACAAAGCCGTCAACGACTGCGTGCTGCGTGCCCCTTCCGATGGCACGATTTTGCGTTTGCAAACGTCGCCAGGTGCCACGCTCGCGCCCGGTTCGCCGATGCCTTCGGTCGTGTTCGCGCCATCGGGTCCACTAATCGTTCGTGCCGAACTCGAGCAAGGTGGCCTCGGTCGCGTTCGCGTCGGCATGAAGGTGAAAGTCCGCGACGATGCCCGCGTCGATTCGCCAATATGGACCGGCCGAGTAAAGGAAATCGCCGGTTGGGTCGCCTCGCGCCGCTCGATCGTTTTCGAACCCGGTGAACTCAACGACGTCCGTACAACCGAAGTGATTATCGAACTCGACCCCTCGACCGAACGTCTCTGGATTGGGCAACGAATGCAAATCCGCATCAGCAACGAGTAGTCGATCCCCCGAATTTTACGTGAGATCGTGTGATGTCTATTCGTCTTGTAAGCGTTTCGCTGTTGGCGGTATTGTGCGGCGTGCTGTTCGTATCGTCGCGTGCGGATGATGCGAAAATGCGTGTTTCGCAAGCTTCATTCGATGATACAGTACGCCCGCTTCTGAAGACATATTGCCTCGGGTGCCATTCGACGAAATCGAAAAAGGGCAGCCTCGACCTCGAGCGGTTTGCCATACTGGCCGACCTTCGCGGCGATGTGAAGCCGTGGCTCGGGATGATCGAACAGATCGAAACCGGCGAGATGCCACCCAAAGATAAACCGCAACCGACGGCACTCGAAAAGAAACGCCTGACGACGTGGGTACGTAGTTTTCTCGATGGCGAAGCCGTGGCTAAATCGGGCGACCCCGGTGCTGTACCTGCACGCCGCCTGAGCAACGCCGAGTACGATGCAACGATCCGTGACCTCACGGGTGTCGATATGCGGCCGACGCGCGAGTTTCCCGTCGATGGCGCAGCGGGCGAGGGCTTCACGAACGCGGCAGAGGCACTCACCGACATTTCGCCAACGCTGCTTTCGAAGTACATGGCGGCATCGAAGGAGATCGCGAATCGTGCGGTGTTGCTGCCGAGTGGCTTCCGCTTTTCGCAAGGCAAAACGCTTCGCGATTGGAGTGACGAAAGTACCGCGAAACTACGGCAGTTTTACTCGCAATTCGCAGCCGGCGACGGCAAGACACCGATCGCGGCTCACCTGCTTGCATCCGTCAAACATCGCGATGCTCTGCTCAGCGGACGTTCCACGACGAAGCAAATCGCGGCGCTCGAAACGCTGAATGCGAAGTATTTCGACGCCGTCTGGAATGCCCTCACTGACAAGGCACCGTCAGTCACGCTCGATGCGATTCGAACGAAGTGGAAGGTTGCCACCGAAAAGGATGTCCCGGCCATCGTGGCGGAAATTGCGAAAATTCAGGCGACGTTGTGGAAGGTCGTGCAGGTCGGCAGTTACAAGCGGGATGAGGGCAAAGGCTACGCCGAAAGTTTTAGCCGGCAGGTGCCGAGCGATGCGGCCACCGATGGCGAGAAAGCGGCGTTCCGCGCGGTGTTCCCGATGTTCATCTGCTTCCCGCAAATCATCCCTACCGATGAAGTTGTCTGCCTGAAAATGTTCCACCGCGAAGACGAACCACTCGTGCGTTTATTCCTGAATTCCGAGCAAACGAAGGAACTCGAACGGCTTTGGGCGGAGCATCGTTTCATCAGTCGGCAACCGGTGGCGGAGTTCGCGTATCTGCCGCAGTTCATCGGCTTCGTCACGCAGGATCAGCCGAAGGCCATGGTCACATTTTTTGAAAGCCTGAAGCCCGCATTCCAGAAGCGAGCCGAGACTTTCCTCGTCGAAGAAACGGCGGCGATCCCCGCGCAACTCGATGCTTTACTCGCGTTCGCAGCGAAAGCGTATCGGCGTCCACTGCAAGCCAACGAAGCGAAAGCGTTGCGCGAACTCTACACGACGATTCGCAGCAAAGGCGTACCGCACGACGCGGCGTTCCGCAACGTGTTGGCCCGCGTACTGGTATCTCCGGCTTACCTGTTCCGCATCGAGAAAGCGCCTGCGGGCAAAGCCGCTGGCGCGATCGACGACTGGGAATTGGCCACGCGACTGAGTTACTTTTTGTGGTCGTCTGCCCCCGATGAAGAACTGCGAACCCTCGCTGCGGCAGGCACACTTCGCGACCCGAAAATCGCGGCCGCACAAGTGCAACGAATGTTAAACGATCCGCGCGTACGCTCGCTCGCCATCGAGTTCGGCACGCAGTGGATTCACGTTCGCGGCTTCGACGAACTCAAGGAAAAAAACGAGGTACTGTTCCCCACGTTCGACGAGAAACTACGGAAGGCGATCTACGAGGAATCGATCCTGTTTTTCCAGGATTTCTTTCAAGGTGACAGGTCCGTGTCACACTTGCTGAATGCCGATGCGACTTTCTTGAACGACACGCTCGCGAAACACTACGGCATAACGGGTGTAACTGGGCCGGAATGGCGTCGCGTGAGTGGCATTCGCAAGTATGGCCGTGGCGGGTTGCTCGGGTTGGCGAGCGTGCAAACGAAGGAAGCCGGGGCATCGCGGACCAGCCCGATTCTGCGTGGGAATTGGGTCGTCGAGACGTTGCTCGGCGAGAAACTGCCGAAGCCGCCGCAGAACGTGCCGAAGTTGCCCGAGGAAGAAGGC
>JAYSYI010000475.1:0-11238 GCA_043727665.1 Limnoglobus sp.
TTGATGCACGTCACGGGGCACCTCTCGGGTTTGACCAAGGGGAAACTCGAACCGGCACGGCGTCGATTTTTGGACTGGCTCGCGACGGGTGCGGGAGGACGAGGGGCGACGATTCGCGTCGCCTTCGATGGGCAGAAAGCGCCTGCGCCGTCGTTGGAAACGATCCATCGTGGCGTGCGCGTGCGGTTCGCGTATCGCCAAACCGCCGACGATCTCATCGAGGAATTCATCCGCGACGAACCCGACCCGACGCCGCTCATCGTGATTTCCAACGACACGCGCCTGCACGAATCGGCGCGGCGTGGCGGTGCCAATTTCTGGAGCTGCCAGCGATTCATCGACTGGATCGTGCAACCGCCCCCGCCCGCCAACGCTACCGAGGCGATACCGGTCGAAGAAAAGCCACCCGGCCAAATCTGCCCCGCGATCGAAGATGAATTGCTAAAAGTCTTCAGCGAGCCGCGCAAGAAACGGTAAGCGGCCCTCATCGAAATCGAGATTGTCTGCGACTCAGGATGAATCCGGTCCTATAAAACGAGAACAGGAATATTCGCGCAAATGAGGTGATCGGTGGCAGACGCGGTTCGCACCCCAGAGGCAATGTCCGTGTTGCCCACGAAGCCCGAGTTGGAGGCGCTGTTCCTCCTGAAACACGGCACCCTGAAAGAGGTTGGCTGGGCACCGCGACGCCGGTTCCACTACGGTTACTTTTTCCCGACCGATGTCTACGAATGCCTTGTGAGTAAGCTCGTTGTGCCGGGCAGCAGGTGGCTCGATGTCGGTGGCGGCAACGCGATCTTTCCCGAAAACCCACGGCTGGCGCAAGAACTCGCATCGCGATGTGCGAAGGTCGTTGCGGTCGATCCGAGCGCAAACGTACTGCAAAACAAGTTCGTTCACAAATCGCACCGCTGCCTGCTCGAAGAATACAAAACGAGCGAACAATTCGACTTGGCCACGATGCGGATGGTCGTCGAGCACGTCAGCGCACCGAAGGAATTCGTGGCAGCGCTCGCGAAGTTGGTCAAGCCCGGCGGCACTTCCGTCGTGTTTACGGTCAATCGCCGTTCGCCGATTACTGCACTGTCGTGGATGATTCCGTTCCGGTTACATCATCCCATCAAGAAGCTATTTTGGGGCGGCGAGGAAGAAGATACCTTCCCCGTGCAGTATCTCATGAACACGCGCACCGAACTGCGAAAGCTGTTCGAAGACGCCGGTTTCGAAGAATTTGAGTTCGTACAACCGGATGACCTTTCGCTCTTCTATCGTTATCGCTGGCTGAACTATCTCGAATTCAAAGTCTGGAGCGTCTTCCGTATCTTCGGCCTGCGCTATCCAGAAAATTGCCTGCTGGGTGCGTACCGCCGTCGTGAGTAGTGGCGAGTGATGACTACTTGTCTCACCACTCACGACGACGAAAGCTATCCCACGAATACGCCACCACTAAATCCGCTGAGTGCATCGAAATCGAACTGCGTTGTCGGCGTGCCAACCGGCGAGATGTTCTTGCCGAGGTAACCCGTCACACGCGAACCCGCTCCGCTGCCTGAGCCGACGACGAGGTCGGCTTTCGTGTCGCCATCGAGGTTCTTCACCGCGACGCGAATGCCACCGCGTCTGTTGACATCGCCACCGAAGAAGTTCGCCAAATTCACATACTGGTTCGAAAGCAAACTCTTGCCGTCGAGTGCCAGCACGCGTGGGCCGCCGCCAGGGCCGCCACCTGCGATCAGGTCCGCGAAACCGTCACCGTTGATGTCGCCGGCCGCCACGAAGATGCCATTTCGCAGTGCCTGTTCGAAGGCGAAGAAGTCGCCGATGATTTTCACGGGCGTTGTCGCAAGTGATTTGCCATCGAACGCCGCGACTCGTGGCCCGCCACCGAAGCCAGCGACTACGACGAGGTCTGCGGTCCCGTCGCCGGTCATGTCCGCGATCGCGGATCGCGCCCCGCCACGGAAATTCACGTCGTCGATGCCGAAAAACCCTGCCACTTTTGGAAAACTTGCGGCACCGCTGTAAATGTCCACGCGCGGCCCGCCACCCTCATCCGGCGTGATCGCCAGATCGGGTATGCCGTCGCCCGTGACATCGCCTGCTGAGACGTAAACGCCCCCTTTGAATGACGCTTCAAACGGCGCAACATCGAACAAGACAGCCTGCGATTTGCCGTCGAGAATCACGACGCGAGTGGCGCTGCCCGGCCCCGTGCCAACGATGAGATCGGCCACGCCATCGTTGTTGAAATCCGCTGCGGCCGTGCGAACTCCGCCCGTGAAACCAGGGAATGGCGTAATGGTGAACTGCACCGACTTGTCTGGGTTATAAAGTGTCGCCGTGCTGGCACCTACGTCTGCCCCGACTCCAAATTGTCGGAACCCGACAAGGATGGATTTCATAGGAGGCGGTTGGACTTCAAACGCGCCGATGTCCACCGTCGTGTTGGTGATTCGGACGAATCCATTCCCCCGCTGATCGGTGACGACGCCCACCGGAACGGCGGCGTTGCTCCCCGCATCGATCGCCGGACTGCCGGTGAGCAGTGCCATCGTCTGCGTGAAACCGCCATTGTTCGCGAGCGCCCCGAGGTTCGGGTTCGTCAGCGTGAATGGGGGCACCGTCCCGCCGGTGTTCGTTACCGCAACGGAAACGATATTCGGCCCACTGGCGGTAATGGTCGCGGTTCCATCCACTTGGTTGTTGGCCACGTCCGAGCCGCCTACGGTGCTAGCGAAAACGCTGTTGGCGACGTTCGCTGTCGCCGTCTGGGTCGGGGTGATCGCCCCGACGTTTAGGGACAGGTTGTACGCGGCCCCGCCGCCAGCCTCGTTTACGCCCCCGCCAGTCCCGGTCGCAACGGTGTTGGCGGCGGCGGTGACGTTGGTGAGGGTGAGGTCGCCGTTGAGGTTAAAGAGTCCGCCGCCGAAGCCGCTGCCGACTTGGCCCCCGGAGGTGTTGCCGCCCTGGGCGGTATTCGCGGCAACGGTCGAGTTGACCAGGACGACCGTGCCGCCCTGGTTGAAGACGGCCCCGCCCAACCCCGCGCCGCCGCCGCCGAAACCGCCGGTAAGGTTCTTGCCGCCGCCGAAGCCGCCGGTGCCGCCGGTGCTGCCACCCCCGCCGCCCCCGCCGAAACCGCCCCCGCCGTTGATTGCGCCGCCACCACCGCCGCCGCCGAAGCCGCCGCCGCCGTTGATGCTGCCGCCGCCCCCGCCGCCCCCGAAGCCGCCGCCGCCGACACTACTGCCGCCGGCCCCGCCGTTGGGCAACCCGCCGTTGCCATTGCCGACACTGATGCCGGGACTGCCGAGGCCACCGCCGCCGGCGTTGATGCCGCCGCCGTTGATACCACCGCCGCCAATGGCCTTGTTCGCCGCCAGAGTGGTGCCGGTGATCGTCAGTTTCCCTTGGTTGTAAATCGCCCCGCCGAGACCGGCTGCCCCGCCCCCGCCGTTGATGCCGTCTCCACCCGCCCCGCCTTGAGCCAGCCCTTTGCTCAGCGTCACGTTTCGCAGCGACAGGTTCCCGGCGGCCGTCACCTGGAACAACCGAAAGGCCGTGGCCCCGATCCGAGTAATTGTCTCGCCCGTCCCCTGGATCGTGACCGGGCTACTCACAATCAGCGCGGTCGGCCCGGCGGGCTGAGGCACGGTCGCGCTGCCAGCGTCGAGGTTGGAGAAGGTCGAGAGGCTGATGGTGCCGCCGACCGCGGCACCGCTGAATACGATGGTGTCTGCGTCGTTCACAGTGTTCGCCTGGTCAATCGCATCCCGCAGGCTGCCAGCTCCGGCATCGGCGAGGGTACTGACCGTGAACGTCGCAGGCACGTCACGGTCTTCGAGAACTTCGACGCCGAGAAACGGTTTGCGTTTCCGGAGCCGTGTGTGCGGGAGAGAGTGACGCATAGTGAACCTCGTAGATGGGAGAGGCAACAAAAGTGGGCTTGAGCACAATCACGATACGCAAATGCACGTCGATACTCAACCGATTATCGTTAGCGACTTTTGCAATACGACATTGCTTACACGAAAGCACACTCAGAAAATCCAACCCTCCGCAAAAGTGACTTACGTCGATTACGAAGACAAATTTGTTGGCATTTCTCGCGCTGATGCGGTATTGTCACATAAACCCAACTGGGTTCCCTCCGCTGGTTTGCTCTTCGTTCGGTTGTTAGGTGGTTCCATGACTCAGCGGCTTTCGGTGCTGATACTCGTTCTTTTTGGGCTGGCCCCTGCGTATGCGGGCACGCTCGTTACACCCATTACCGTGAAGCTCGATAGCCCTGAATCGTCGCAGCAATTACTCGTAACGCTGGCGAATAGCGACGGTACGCGCTCCGCGAAATACGAAGTTGCAAACGCGGCGATTGCGGCGGTCGATGCCACGGGGCTGGTGACGCCGAAGGCCGAAGGCAAGACCGAAGTCATCGTCCGGTACGGCACCGATCTCCTGCGCGTGCCCGTCGAAGTGACCGGACTGAAGACGCCGCGTGCGGTGTCGTTCGAGCAAGAGATTATCCCCATTCTCACCAAGGTTTCGTGCAATAGCGGTGGCTGCCACGGCAAAGCGGAAGGGCAAGCAGGGTTTAAGCTCAGCGTCTTCGGGTTCGACCCGGAAGCCGATTTCCATGCCCTAGTAAGTGAAGCACGCGGTCGGCGCATCTTCCCCGCATCGCCGGAAAACAGCCTGTTCCTCGTGAAAGCGGCGGGCCTCGTTCCACACGGTGGCGGAAAAAAGATCGACAAGGATAGCCTGCGATATCGCCGCCTGTTGCGCTGGTTACAGGAAGGCACACAGTTCGCCGGGGCGAAGTTGCCCGCAGTGATGGCACTCGAAGTCGAACCGAACCAACGTACGCTCGCACTCGGTGGCACGCAACAGTTGCGCGTGACCGCAATTGCCGCCGATGGTTCGCGCCGCTGCGTGACCGCCGAGGCCGAGTATTCCTCGAACGCCGGTACCATCGCGGGTGCCGATGGCCGCGGGTTAATTACGGCGGGCGCCAAACCCGGCGAGGCCGCGATTCTCGTGCGATACATGGGCCACGTCGCCGTGTGTCGCGTCACATTACCTCGGTCGGGCGTGAAGTTCCCAAGGCCACCCGAAGCGAACTTCGCCGATAAGCACGTCTGGGACAAACTCGAACGGCTCGGCATCCCACCGAGTGAAATTGCCAACGACAATGCCTTCCTGCGAAGGGTTTTCCTCGATACCATCGGTACCTTGCCCACCGCCGCCGAAGCGAGTGCGTTCCTCGCCGATGCCTCGCGGCACAAGCGTGCGAAGCTGATCGATACGTTGCTGGCTCGCCCCGAATATGCGGACTTCTGGGCGATGAAATGGTCGGACATTCTGAAGGTGGATAAAGACGCCATCACGCCGCAAGGGGCCGTCGCGATGACGCGCTGGGTGCGTCTGCAGTTCGCGGAAAACCGCCCGTACGACCAGTTCGCCCGAGATGTCATCACCGCAAAAGGCAACACCACGGCAGACGGCCCGGCGGCGATTTACAAGTCGCTCGGCACGCCGGAAGTCGCCGCGAGATCGCTCAGCCAGATCTTCCTCGGAGTGCGCATTGAGTGTGCCGAGTGCCACCATCACCCATCGGAAAAATGGGGCCAAGACGACTACTGGGCGCTCGCCGGGATGTTCTCCGGCGTCGCCCGCAAACCGCTACCCGGTGGGGCCGAAGCGGTGATCTGGACCGCAGGCATCGACCTCGGCCCGAAGGTCAGCAAGGGCAAAGTCTCGCTGGTTCCCGCGAAGTCTTTGGGTGCGGCCGCCACAGCGTTCGTGCCGTCCGACGACCGTCGCCGCGTCCTCGCCGATTGGATGACCGCGCCGGAGAATCCGTTCTTCGCCACCGTGATTGCGAATCGCCTGTGGGCGCATTACTTCGGTCGCGGGCTGGTCGAACCGATCGACGATATTCGCGCCACCAACCCCGCTTCGAACGAACCGCTGCTGGCTGCACTGTCAGCACACCTACGCGAAAAGCACTACGATTTAAAGGCGTTCACCAAGACGCTCTTGCTATCACGGGCCTACCAACTCAGTAGCCAAGCGACGGCAGGGAACGCGAGCGACGAGCAAAATTTCTCGCACGCCGCCGTGAAACCGATGCCCGCCGAGGTGCTGCTTGATGCCGTTTCGCAAGTATCGGGTGTCGCCGAGAAGTTCAACGGCTGGCCCGAAGGCTATCGCGCGATCCAGGTCTGGGACAACCGGATGCCATCGTACTTCTTCCACATCTTTGGCCGACCCGTGCGGTTCAGTGTGTGCGAATGCGAACGCGGCACCGACCCGAGCATCGCGCAAGCGTTGCACCTGATGAACTCGCCGGAGATTGCCGCAAAAATCCATGCCCGCAACGGCCACGTCCGCAAACTCGCCGATTCAGACAAGACGCCCGAAGCGATCCTCGACGAACTCTTCCTGAGCGCACTCAGCCGTCGCCCCACCGACGCCGAGCGAGTGAAATTGCGGACCGCATTCGCCGAAGGCGACCGCCGAACCGCAATTGAAGACGTACTCTGGGCCGTGCTGAACAGCAAAGAGTTCCTGTATAACAGGTAACCAAATTCGGAATTCGGAACGCGGAGTTCGGAATGTCAGAAATAGAAACAGAAAACGTGAGGTGTCCGATGTCTTCATTTCATAGTCCGCATTCCGAATTCCGAACTCCGCATTTCGGACGGCGTCAAGCCATCCGCGTGGGTACCGTTGGCCTACTTGGCGGACTCTCCTTGCCGCGGCTGTTGCAATTTCAGGCGCAGGCGGCGGGGGAAGTCAAACCCAAGGCGAAGTCGTGTATCTTCCTGTTTCTCGAAGGTGGGCCGAGTACGATTGATATGTGGGACATGAAGCCCGATGCAGCGGCCGAGGTGCGTGGGCCTTACAAACAGATTGCCACCAAGGTGCCGGGTACATTCATCTGCGAGCACCTGCCGAACTGTGCGAAGATTGCCGACAAATACACGATCCTTCGCAGCCATAGTCATAACGATAACGGCCACACCACCGGCTATCACTATGTGATGACCGGCATGAAGGCCGACTTCGCCGATGGTACGAATAGTCGCAAGCCGAACAACGTGTTGTATCCGTCGATTGGCTCAGTCGTGTCGCGGGAACTCGGCAACACTGGCACGCTGCCGCCGTACATCAATTTGCCGCACCCACTGACGGCCGGCGGGCCGGGCTTTTACGGTGCGGAGTACGCCCCGTTCGTCATCGAAGGCGATCCGGTTTCGCCGGACTTTGAAGTCCGCGATTTGCTGCCCGTCGAAGGGATCGACGCGAAACGGCAAGATCGTCGGCAACGGCTATTGGGCGGGTTGGACAAGCCGAATGCCACTGCCGGCAAAGCGGGCACAATGGCCACGTACTACGAAAAAGCCCACGAACTGATGACCTCACCGGCGGCCCGCAAAGCGTTCGACATCAAGAGCGAACCCGAGACCCTTCGCGCCGCCTACGGCCACACCACGCTCGGACAATGCGCCCTGCTCGCACGCCGACTCGTCGAGGCCGGTTCGCGGTTCGTCGGCATCGACCACAGCGGCTGGGATACGCACTTCTCCTGCTTCCCGAGTTTGCAGAAAGACTTGATACCCAGCGTCGATCGCGCATTCAGCGCACTCGTGACCGACCTCGACCAACGCGGTTTACTCGACAGTACGCTCGTCGTGATGATGGGCGAAATGGGCCGCACGCCGAAGGTGAACGCCCAAGCCGGGCGCGATCACTGGTCGGCCGCGCAAAGCGTGTTGTTCGCGGGTGGCGGCATCAAGCCCGGCAAAGTCATCGGTGCGACGACCAAGACTGCTACCGAACCGGTCGCCGACCCCGTCAGCGTCGAAGACATCTTGCGAACGCTGTTCCACCAAATGGGCATCGACAGCAGCAAAATGTATAACACGCCACTCGGCCGCCCGGTACCGATCGTCAGCGGCGGTCGCATCATCCGTGATCTGGTCGGGTAAACGAGCTACGCGGCGCGGGTCATCTGGATATAGTCCCACATTTGCTCAGCACTCCAAGCGGTGACGGCGGCCCAGTTTCGCGTGTCGCCGGGGATGAACCGGCCCACGAGTCGGCCACCACTGGCTCCGGTCAGTAGCGGCAAGTTTGCGGATACGCCATCCACGGTCAGCGCGGCCAACACGGCAGCAGCGGCGGCGTTGCGGCCTAACGCGGGGATGCCAATCTCGTCGGTGCGACGCAGCGGTTCGCCGGGAAATTGTTGTTGCAAAAGCTGCCACAAGAAGCCATTTCGCACGCCCCCGCCACTGACAAACACGCCGCGTGGTCGCCCCGTCGCCGGTATCGATTGCCGACATCTGTGGCCGATCATTCGCACGATCCGGTGCGTATATGTACACAGTAAATCGTTCAGCGACGCACCATGTTTGCGTGCCGCTTCGAACGCGGTGGTTGGGCTGAATTCACCGTGTAACTCGTTCTGCAAATCGTCGAGGCACTTCCCCTGAACCGCTTTTGTGCCACCGAGATCGGTCGCCTCTTTTTCCCGCGTGCCTTGGCGAACGAGCGCATCGAGCAATCCCGAACAGGGTGCGGCATCGAACGCGATGAGGTTCGTGATTTTTGCATCGGCGGGTAGCACCAACACCGAGGCGACGCGGCCGAGATGGATGAGAATGCGGTCTTCAGTGCGGCTTTTCGCGAGGAGATAATCGGCGGCGGGCGTGATCGGCCAGCCGTTGCCACCGACGGCGGTATCGCGGGCTGCAAAGCGACACCAAATAGTAACGCCAGTTTGCTCGGCAACGAATTCGGCCAACGAATCGAGCGGAATCGTAGCAGGAAGGTGCAACCCGACGAGCAACACCGCGCGCAGATCGACGCGATGCTTTTCGACGAGATGCCGGGCCGCGGACGACATCGCATCGCCGAGTTCACGCGACGATACGGGCACGCCGCGCCGGAGTTTTTCGCGAACCATCGGCAAAAACGGCGTGCGGGCGTATTGCTCGACGGTGGGTGTGGCGGCTAGTCCCAGCCCACCGACGTGGACGAGCGCCGCATCGACGCCCTCACAGCCCGAGCCGATCGACAGCCCGACCAACCAGCGTACTGCGGACATGGCGAATCCTCTACGCCACCATGAGCATCGGTTCTTCGGCGTAACGGGTGGAGGCTTGCACGAAGCACTCGAAGATCTGACGATCCAGCGCCGAAGCCGTGTCGCATTCGGGGTGCCATTGCAGCCCGACGCAGAACCAGTTCGGGTCGGTCGATTCGATCGCTTCGATGACGCCATCGTGCGCCTTCGCACAGACACGCAGCTTCCGGCCGAGTTGGTTCACCGATTGGTGGTGCGTGCTGTTCACACGCTGTTCGCCTGCGCCGTAAATCTCTTCGAGAAAGGTGCCTTCTTCGATGCTGACCATGTGGCGGTGCGGGCCGCCAGAGGGGTCGTAGTGTGGCATCGCCTTCGGGTTCTCGGCGGGCAGGTGCAGGAACAGCGTGCCGCCGTGGTAGACGTTAATGAGTTGCATACCGACGCCGATGCCGAGAACGGGCACTTTGCGTTCGACCATTTTCTCGAACAAGTAGCGGTCGCTGTCATCGCGTCGTGCGGCCATCAGTTGCACGGCACTCGTGAGTTGCTGACCGGTCTTGCGTGGGTCCAGGTCTTGGCCGCCACTGAAGATGACGCCGGAAACCATGTTGAAGTAGGTATCGAGTTCGGCGAAGTTCTCGCGCTTCAGCGGGGGAATCAGCAGCGGAATGCCGCCCGAATTCAGAATGATGTCGATGTAGCCCGCGTTGAGGCGAGCATACGGCGTCTGATTTTTGGGTGCGTAAAAGTCGGTGCAGATCCCGATAAGCGGGCGAGGTGGTGGGGGCGGCAGACAGTTCTTGGCCACGATGAGAACCCTCCTGGTTTCGATACCGAACAACGGGCGTCTTGCCCGAGTGCAAAATTTACAAGGTCGGGTGGGTGCATTGCAACCCCAATCTGCAAAATTCGCAAAATCAGCACAGATTGCCACGCGATACCGATTGTTTCGCGTGGCGAATTCACACTATTTGGGCAAGTTCTTCATCGTCTTCATTAGCCCGATCATCATGTCGTAATCGGCTTTGTCCGCATGCGCTAACGGCGCGATGACTTTTCCGTCGGTGAACGAGATGCTGTAATATTTGTCTTTCACCACCCAAAAGAGACGCCGCGAGCCCATCGCTTCCACATCCTCTTTCGGTTTCCCGAGGACTTCGATCACCTTCGCTTCGGTCATGTCTTTGGTAATGGTCGCGAATTCGTCCGGCGTGAACTCTTTGGAAGCCCCACAGCCAACGACACCGAGCGTCATGACGATCATAATGCCGAGCAAACCCGTTCTGACACGTGGATAGTTCATAGGAAATGGCTTTCATTGTTCGAGGTGCTGGAAATCCCATTTGACTCTGCGAAATGCAGAGTCCAGTTTCTGGATAAGCACAATATTTAAGTGTATGACCCTTCACGGAATTGAAGTCAACTGAGAGAAAGGATCGGGCAGTGCCATCCTGTTTTTCGTTCAATTCGCCGCGACGCATAGGCTTTGCGTAGCGGAGCGCGTGGACTACACCCATAACCAGACAATCGCCGAATGTGCGAGACGCGCACGCGCTCCGCTACGAGGACTCCGCGTCGCGGCTAATTCCATCTGCCCTGCGGCGATAACCCCAGGTACGCAAACGCGACCTCGTGGCATGGCTCATCCTCGGTCACCGAATCCCGCATTTCAGCAGCGTGGCGGTACTATGAAGCCGCAACCCAAGTACGACCAGTCGGAACTATAACCGGCTGCGAACGAGCCAGTGCCCAGCACAAATACGATCACCCCAGTCCAATCGGCACACCGCACGCGGTCCCCGATACGGATGTCGTCTCCAGAACAATAGTGAGTATCCGAGCCATTCACCACGAAGCCCTCTTAACGCCTAACGACATAAGTTTTGCTACGATTCACTATCGAATCCCGCATTCCAGCAGCGTGGCGGTGCCATTCGGTGTCCAGGTTTGTTCGCCGAGGGTTGCGGGCAGCAGCATGGCTTCGCCTTCGTGAATGAATTCGTTTCCGAGGGTGCCCGAGCCATGCGTGCAGACCAGCACTTTGCACGTTCCGCGTTCGCCGACGCGCATCGGGGTGGCGGTGGTGATGCGGTGTAACGTGAAGTATTCGCACAATACCAGGCGTTCGCGGACTGCGGATTCACGCA
>JAYSYI010000476.1:0-11228 GCA_043727665.1 Limnoglobus sp.
ATTCGGCCGGAAACGTTCATCCGCGAACTGGCAAACTGCCGAACATTCCTACTGGAATGCGAGGTCGACGAGATGAAGTCGCAGGGGATCGGGCGACACCTGACCCCGGTGGATATTCTCGTGTTCGGCCCGCGTGGGGTGAAGGACAATCGGCTGCGGTACGCCGACGAACCGGCACGGCACAAGATCCTCGACTTGGTCGGTGATCTGGCACTCTGTGGATTCGATCTCGCGGGGCACGTGGTGGCGTATCGATCCGGGCACGCCCTGAACGTGGAACTTGCGAATTGTTTGGCGGGTCAGGAGGCCGACGCGACGGAACCCGTCGTGTTGCCGTTTCCCGCCATGCGACTTGCGGCTTAATTTCAAACACGCCGACGCAGGATGCGACGGCACGACGGAAGGCTAGGGACGGCATGACTCCGCTTCGCATCGCTGTCGTTGGAGTCGGGCACCTCGGACAACATCACGCCCGAATTCTGTCTACGTTACCCGATGTCGAACTCGTCGGCGTCGTCGATTCCAACTACGAACAAGCCTGCACCGTGGCCGAACGCCTCGGCACGAAACCATTCGCGGACATCGAACCGCTGTTCGGCCGAATCGACGCGGCCACCGTTGTCACACCCACGCTTTACCACCACCCCGTCGCGTCGGCGTTCCTCAAGGAAGGCATTCCCGTACTTGTCGAGAAGCCGATTTGCCGAACGCTCGCCGAAGCCGATGACCTCATCCGCCGCGCCGCCGATGCGGGTGTGCCGCTCCAGGTGGGGCACATCGAACGCTTCAACCCCGCGTTTGAAGATCTCGCTCGCCGTCCGATTCGCCCGAAGTTCGTCGAAGCCGAACGACACGGCCCGTTCACCGGCCGCAGCGTCGATATCGGTGCCGTGCTGGACCTGATGATTCACGATCTGGACCTGTTACTCGCGCTCGTGCGATCTCCGGTGAAGACCGTCGAAGCCGTTGGCGCATCGGTGTTCGGCGGCCACGAAGACATGGTCAACGCCCGGCTCGTCTTCGAAAGCGGCTGCGTGGCCCACGTCACCGCGAGCCGAATTACCCAACGCCCGAAGCGCCGGTTGCGTATCTGGGCACCCGAAGGATACGCGGGTATCGACTTCGTGACGCGGAAATTAGTGCTGGTGCAACAAAGCCAAGAAGTGCGGCAATACGGCCTGCGTGCGGACAAAATGGACGCCGCCGCCCGTGCGAAACTCAAAGACGATGTCTTCGGGCGACACCTGCAAGTCAAGTACTCCGATGGCGACCGCAAAGCCGACCCACTGACCGCCGAATTGCGTCACTTCATCGATTGCGTACGCACGGGCCGAACCCCGCGCGTGACGGGCGAAGACGGCCGCGACGCGCTGGAACTCGCCGAACGCATCCTCGTGAGCCTGCGGAGCCATTCATGGGAAGGCCACGCGGATGGCCCCCTTGGCCCGAACCGAATGCCGCGCCCCGCCGGCTGGCTATTCGACGTGCCACGTGCGGAAGCGGCGTAAAATTGCCGGAATGTGACTCCAGGCATTACCCACCCACCCATCCCTGGACTCATGCCCGAATTTCGGAACCAACTTAACCCAGCAACGACTTACGTCCGATTTCGGCAGTCGCGATCTGCGTTGAAACCACTTTTCGGCAACTGCTACGAGGTTTCGCACCTTTCCTAAAATTATCTCCGATCTCAATGCCGTTCGCCCGACATGATTTGAGAAACGCTTTCGAAACACGAAAACCGCGTACCTATCGGCAGATTAAAGGTAATAGCGTAGGCGACGAACGAATCACGCCAAAATATTATGTCATTCTAGGTTTTGTTCTTGCTTTCTTCTCATCGACCAACTAAAAGTGAGAGAATCGCGTAGAGCTCTCCTCGCAAACAGTATTTCTCTCGCGAACTCCCACGCTTTTGAAGCTTAGGAGTTCGCTGCCCCTTTGTCTTGTCCACTCGCCAAGACATCGGATTCCGATCAGTTTGCGCTACCTCCTTTATCGCGTGTTGTGGATTTGTTTTTACCTTCATCTGTCCGAGGACTCGGATTATGCGAAGCTACGTACGTGGTGATGCCAAACCACAAACTCTGCGTGGGTTTACACTCATCGAATTGTTGGTGGTCATCGCTATCATCGCAATCTTGATCGGACTTCTGTTGCCCGCCGTGCAAAAGGTTCGCGAAGCCGCGGCCCGTACGACATGTACCAACAACCTGAAACAAATCGGGTTGGCAATGCACAATTACGAGTCCACCTACGGCTACCTGCCTGCTGGTGGCGACATTCAGATGACGGGGCCGCTGATCCAGATGCTTCCATACCTCGAGCAGGAAAACATCTATCGTGCCTGGCAGTTCCGGCCATATACCGGTTCGGCAGGCACGTACTCGTATTACTTCCGCGATCCAATGAATGCACCACAGAGCGCTGTACTCGGGGCGACACCACCGACCCCACCCGGATTCTGGCCGGTTTCACCGAACTTAAAGATGCTCACCTGTCCCGCCGCAACGCCCGAAGCGGCTGGTCAAATTGGTGCCATTCGTTTCCAGACGGGCGGAAATCCTGGCAAAGACTTCCCAAACGCCACTAATCCTGCGGAAGGTTTCGGAACTGCCCCGAACGCTTACACGTCTTACAGCGTTGCAGGTGCGACCGGTACGCACTCTTTTTACGGCCGTACGAACTACATCCCGATGGGTGGTTACTTGGTAGCACCTGCAGATGGTCCATACTTACCAGGTATGTTCACATACAAATCCAAAATCGCAATCGTCGCGATACAGGATGGATCGAGCAACACGATTGCCTTTCTCGAATCCGCAGGTGGGGTTAATAGCTCAGGGGGTTGGTTGGGTAATGGAATGGGTATGAACTATCAACTGTCTGCATTCGGCACGTGCCCCGACAAAACGAACTCCAATTGCAACTTCAGTGCTACGGGGAAAGGATTCGCATACGGCTTACCGAGCAGTATGCACACGACGAACCGTATCAACTGTGTTTTCGGCGATGGCTCGGTTCGCAACATCTCGGCAACCACAAACTTCGACACCTACGTATACATGTGTGGTATCAACGACGGTGTTACGGTGAGCTTTAACTAATCGCAGATGACAGTTAGTTTTGCTACCTCTGTATTCCGTTCTAACGGAATACAGTTTACGATTTCATTCCAGAACTACGAGACTCGTATGAAACGTTCAATTCGAAGCACTGTTGCCTGTAGCGCGATTTTGATCGCTCTGGCTGGGTGTAATGGTACAGACAGTAAAATCGAGCCGAAATTACAAAATGCCGAAGGCAAAGCGCCATTAAAGCGTGTGGGCACGCAGTCGCCGCAGGGCGATCCTGCAGATGCTCCGAAAGCGAAACCAACTGGAGCGGGTCAGAAAGCAGCCACTTCGGACTACTAATTTGGGCGATGCGAATACCAACGAGCGGACACCATCTCCCCGGTGCCCGCTCGTTTCGTTGATACTCTTCGACGCTCCGAAAACCGATAGAATCACGTCATGAGCCATACGATTGACGAACTGACCACGCACTTTTTGAAAAACTGCATGGCGGCGGGCGAGAGCGAACAACTCGTCGTCGACCGGCTCACGAAACGCTTGCACATTAGCCGCAATTCGAACCGCGACTACGAGGAAACGCTGTCGTTCGGAGATCGTCTCGCGGACCGCATTGCCATCTTTGGAGGCTCTTGGACTTTCATCCTCATTTTCCTGTCGTTGTTGCTCGCGTGGGTCGTACTGAATAGCTTTGTGTTGGTCTGGTTTCGCGGTGGCTTCGATCCGTATCCCTACATCTTTCTGAACCTCATCTTATCCATGTTGGCGGCACTACAAGCACCCGTGATTATGATGTCGCAGAATCGCCATTCGGCGAAGGACCGCGCCGCCGCCGAGCACGATTACGAAGTGAATTTGAAGGCCGAGTTAGAGATTCTCGCACTCCATCAGAAGGTCGACCATCTACGCGAAAAGCAATGGGAAGAACTGGTGGCCATGCAACAACATCAGATCGCGTTACTGACGAAATTGTTGGAAACGAAGTAATTATCCGCCGTTCACTGCGTCGATCAGTTGCCGCAATCGCCCTTGGTTCGTGCGACGGAAGCGGAATTTTAGTCGTGGCATCGCTTTCAGCGTCGGTTCGTTTGCTTCGGCGGGTTGGGCATCGGTTTGTTCGATGGTGCCTTTCGTACAAATGTCGCCGAAGTCTGTACGAATCCGTTCGAGAAGTTCATTCGAGATTCGCGATTGCAACCTTAGTATGAGATGACCCTTCACGTAGCGCATCGAATGATAGACCTTATAGAAGTTCGTCACTTCGCGCACGGCTTCTTCTACCGAATCGGTAATGCGATACAACGAGCGATCGTCGGGCGAGATGTAGCCGCGATGCAAAAGGTCATCGTCGACGAATCGCTGCCAGCTACGCCAGTAGTCGCCGCCCGGTTCGTCGACGAGTACGAGCGGGAAGATATGCGATTTGCCCGTCTGAATCAGCGTCAACGATTCGAACGCTTCGTCGTGCGTGCCGAAGCCACCGGGGAAGAGCGCGATCGCATCGGACTCTTTCACGAACGCGAGTTTGCGCGTAAAAAAATACCGCATATTCATGAGCTTCGGATCGTCGAGAATCACCGGGTTCGCCGATTGCTCGAACGGCAACATAATGTTCAAACCGAAGCTGTTTTCGCGCCCCGCGCCGACGTGCCCCGCCTCCATAATCCCGGCAGCGGCACCGGTAATCACCATGTACCCCGCGTCCGCCATCTGCTTACCGAACGCGACCGCCGCCAGGTACGCGGGGTGATCCGGCTTGGTGCGCGCGGAGCCGAAAACTGTCACTTTCCGCCGCGAACGATATGCCGCAAACACGCGGAAACAGTGCCGCAGTTCCTTGAACGCCGTCGCCAACAGCTTGGCATCGCCGCGGCTACACCCGTCTTTCGTGAGCTTGTCGGCAGTCTCTTTGATCTGCGCGACGAAGTCCTGAATCGATTCAGTGGCATCGGTTTCCAGAATCGATTCGAACGCCGTATTCGGCACCGCTTCCTCCGTCATACATCGACTCCACAATGTAAAGAAACCCCCGAGCCAAGTCGGCGTTTAGCCGCGCCGCGTAGGCTCCGCGTAGCGAAGCGCGGGGTGCAAGCCAACTATAACATTCGCAACACATCCGACACATCCTGCCCGCGCTTCGCTCCGAAGACTACGCGGCGCGGCTAAACGAATGAATTGAGCCGTTTCCCCGCAAGATTGTAGCACCATCGCGTGTCGCTTACAGTTCTACTACGCGGCCGGTGCGTTGGCTTTCGTAGATGGCGCGGATGAGGGCTACGGCTTTGCGGCCTTCGCGGCCGTCGACTTTTGGCGTGCCGTTCGTGCGGATCGCTTCGACGAAATCGGCGAGTTGGCGGCGGTGGCCTTCGTAGCTGATCGACTTGGGATCGGCGGCCCCGCCACTCGCGCCGACCTTGGCCGCGAAGCGTTCCTTGACGCGGTCGTCATCGGGGATCGTCGGCGTGAAGTCCCAACGCAGCACGTCTTCTTGCTCGATGACGGCACTGCCTTTATCGCCGTGAATCGCAATCGTTTTCGGGTAGCCGGGGTGAACGCTCGTCGTTGCCTGAATGACGCCGAGCGCGTTGTTGCGGAAACGGATGACGGCGGCGGCGGTGTCTTCGACTTCGATCCGTTCGTGCGCGAGCATCGCTGTCATACCCATGACAGTCGCCGCTTCACCCATCATCCATAATAGCAAGTCGACGCTATGAATCGCCTGGTTCATCAGTGCCCCGCCACCGTCCAACGCTTGCGTGCCCTTCCAGCCGCCTTCGTCGTAATAGGCTTGCGTACGCCACCATTTGCAAGTCGTTTCGCCGAGCGTCAACCGCCCGAACCGCCCCGCTTCCACGGCGGCTTTGAGCGTCGTGCTACTGTCCGCAAACCGCGATGGGAAGATCGTGCAGAGTTTCACGCGATGCGTTTCGCAGGCTTCGACGATGCGATCGCAACGCGCTTCGGTAATTTCCAACGGCTTTTCGACGACGACATGTTTGCCCGCCGCGGCCGCAACGAGTGCGGGTTCGAGATGCGCGCCGCTCGGCGTGGTGATGATGACCGCATCGACGCCGGGAAGTTTCACGGCGTCATCGATGGTGCCGACAACGGGCACATCAAACAGGCCGAGTTCGGCGCGAAGTGCCTCGCCGTTGGCTTGGGATCGCGACACGAACGCGGTGATGCGGGCGTGCGGAATTTCGGCGAGCGCCTTCGCATGATAGCGTGCGATCATGCCGCAACCGACGAGTGCGAAGCCGACGGACATGGGTGTGACTTTCTCACTAATCGGCGCGGGATGCGGCGACGACGCGCTGACCGGCAAAGAGGCGGATGCCGATGTTGAGGAACATGACGACGACGAGCAACACGAGCGCGCCGGCCCAGGCTTGTGCCTGCCAGTCGTCGTATTGCGACAGCGAATATTTGTAGATGTAACCGGGCAGGAACGGCGTTGGTGCAGCGGGGCCGGTCGGCCAGTAATCGGTGTTTCCGGCGGTGAGAATGAGCGGAGCGGTTTCCCCCGCGATGCGCCCAACCGCAAGGAAGATCCCCGTGACGATCGCCGGAAATGCGGCCGGCAGAATCACGCGCAGCGTGGTTTGCATCCGGTTCGCCCCGAGCGCGTAACTTGCATGCCGCAACGATTCGGGCACCAGTTTCATCGACTCTTCCGCCGAACGCACGACGATCGGAATCATCATAATCGCGAGTGCCACGGCACCGGCCCAACCGGAGAAGCCGAGCGGCGACGCCTCTCCGCCCGTCAGCGAGACTTTGGGGTAAACGAGAATCGCGGCGACGAAAATGCCGATGACAATTGATGGCACCCCGCCCAGCAATTCCGTCAGGAACCGCACGAGATTCGCCATGCGCGAGTTGTGCGATTCCGCAAGATACACCGCCGCCAGCAAGCCGATCGGTATCGCAAGCAAGGCCGCAAACGCGACGATGACGGCGCTGCCAAGCATCGCGTGGCCGAGTCCGCCACGGCGTACGGGGCGACCGATGTCGTCGTTCGGGTAGTCGCCATCGCCGCGTTTCGATGCTTGATATTTCGCGAATTGCTCATCGGTGAGTGCCGGTCGGCCACGTTCGCTGAAGATACCGCGTTCGAGCGATTCGACGCCGCGCACGGCGATGAAGCCGAGGATCAGGAACAGCGGGATCACCGTCGCGGCGAAGCACCCCGCGAGGACCGTCGTCATCAGCCGATTCCAGAATTGCGCGTGCGAACGCACGGGTGGCGCAATCGTCGGCGCGTCGAAGTTCGTCGTGACCGTCGTAGGGATCGCATCTTCGGCGACAGGTATCGGCGCGGCGGTTCGCGGACGATTCAACCGGGCCAGCAGTAAGCGGGCACTGACGTTGAAGATACTCGTTACGAGCATTAGCACGAGGCCGAGCGCGATGAGTGCGGAGCGGAAGGTGGCATCGTCGGCTTCGTTCAACTGATTTGCGATGCGGCTGGCAATCGAGTCGCCGAGCGCGAACGGCGACCAATCGATTTCCGCGCGGTTGCCGACGAGCATCGTCACGGCCATCGTTTCGCCGAGTGCCCGGCCGAGCGCCAGGAAACTCGCCGCGATGATCCCCGGACGCGCGTACGGCAACACCACGGAGTAGATCGTCTGCCACCGCGTCGCACCGAGTGCGAGCGAACCTTCGCGCTGCGAACGCGGCACCGATTGACAGACATCGAACGCGATGGCGGTGATGTACGGCAACACCATGATCGCGAGAATAATCCCCGCCGCGAGCAGGCCGTTGCCGCCAGTGTTCGGCCCGCCGAGTGCATCGAACGCCTTCTGAATCAGCGGCGCAATGAAGAACAGCCCCCAAAAACCGAAGACGACGCTGGGGATGGCGGCAAGGAGTTCGACGAGGAACGCGCCGACTTTGCGCAGCCAAGCCGGCGCGATTTCCGACAGATACGCCGCCGATGCCACACCGAGCGGAATCGCGATGGCGAGCGCGATAACCGCCGTGGCCACGGTGCCGAAAATGAACGAAAGTGCGCCGTAGATCGGCGTGCCACCACCCGGCGGTTTCGGCACCCACGAACGACTCGTAAACAGTTGGAACTCGCCCGCCTTGATTAGCACCGGGTAGGCTTGCATCGTCAGAACCGCGATGAGGCCGAGCACCGTCGTCAGCACCGCGAACCCCGCCGCCCGCGTCAGGGCGTTGAACACCATTTCGGATGTTCGGGACGGCATCGGAGAAGGGCTTTCGGGGGACATTCGTGCCATTCAGGGAGTGAGAATGCGTCGTTTACTTCGCCACTTCGATTGCGTCGAGCTTCGCTTGAATCGCTGCTGCGAGTGCCTCTGGGAGTGGCGCGAAGTTCCGTGCTTGTGCAAACTTCTGCCCCTCGGCACCGGCGCACCATTTTAGGAAGTTTACAAGTGCCTTGCCCTTCGTGCCGCTCTGCTTTTGTGCGAGAATCGCATAACTCATCGCCGCAATCGGGTAAACGCCATCGCCGGCCGCGTCGGTCAGCGAATAGGTCAGGTCGTGTAAGTTGTACGGCGCTTCGGTCGGTTTCGTGCCAACGACGGCCGAAGCCGCTGCCGTGATGCTCGCCAAGTCCGCGAGGACGAACTGCCCGGCCTTGTTCTTCACCGAACCGTATTGCGCCTTCTTATCGAGGGCGTACGTCAGTTCGACGTAGCCAATCGCGCCCTTCGTATTCGAGACGTGCCCCGCCACGCCGTCGGTCTTCGGCTTGCCGATGCCCACGCCTTTGGGGAAGGTCGGCTGCGTCGATGCGCCCACGGTCGCTTTGAAGTCCGGGCTGGTTTTCGAGAGATATTCGCTGAAAATGTTGCTCGTGCCGCTGCCGTCCGAACGGAACACAGGCTGAATGCCGAGGTCCGGAAGCGCGACGCCGGGGTTTAAGTCGGCGATGGCTTTGTCGTTCCACTTGGTGATTTTGCCGAGGTAAATTTGTGCAAGAACGTCACCCGTGAACTGGAGTGGCTTCGCGATATTTTCCAGGTTGTACATCGGCACGACGGCCCCGATCACGAGCGGAATATGCACGACCGGCCCACCCGCTTCGACGGCGGCGGCAAGTTGCTTCTCGTTCATCGGCGCATCGGAACAGGCGAAGTCGCAGGTCTTCTTCGTGTATTGCTGAATGCCCGCGCCGGAGCCGGTACCCTGGTAGTTAATCTGGATTTTACCGCCAGATTTATCGACTTGTTCGTTCGTCCAAACCTTCATCACCGGTTCGACGAACGTCGCGCCCTGCCCTTCGAGCTTCGCGGTTTCGACCGCAGCCGAACAACCTGCGAAGCATCCGACGACGACTAGCAACACCCAGTTCAAACCGCGCATAACAAGCTCCATTCGTATCGAGAGACAGACAAGTAAATCGTACGTTGCCCATCGTTTCCGACAACGCGAGCCATGCGAAGGTTTTGTGAAGGTCGCGATTCGCGTTTTGTTAGCCCGACGCGCAAGCGAGGGAAACCCGCGTGAAGGCACAACATCGCAGAAACGATAGGTATCCCTCGATAACTCGTTTTGAAGTTGCGCTATTTGCGAACCAGGTAGCCCAATTCCGCGTCCCAGTGGTACGACATATCCATTCTTGTCGGAATCTGGTAGCCGCAGGTCTTTAGCGTGCGCGGGGGCAAATACCCTATAAAACCAGTCGTGGCGAGTCTTCGAGACGCGACGCATACGGCACGATGATGATGGGTGCGTCCCCCTCCCATGGTATTACCATGGGCTACGTGAGCGGTCCTTTCAGGACCGAAGAACATGGCGATCCGATGTAGTGGAAGTCGTGAGACTTCGGGAAGCGGGAAGTCGCTGCGTCAGAAGTCTCACGACTACGAATACACCGAAACGAAAATCGTTCATGGCGTTGCCATCTGTGGCGTTCCGATGGTATCCATTTCCGTTTTGTAACGCGATTCCAATCTGCCAATCAGGGTCTGGAAACTCGCGAGAAGTTTAACGATCCGATCCGGGGGGAAGGCCGGTGTAATCGTTGCGGTAAATTGCGTCGACGGCACTCGGGCTGAAGGTGTGGCGTTCGACATCGTTCGCGGTCGGCTTCGCTTCGCTCGTGGCCAATACGACGGCGGCATCGGCTTCGTCTTTCGCTTCCGCTTTCATGCCGCGAATCAGTTCCGCATCCAGGCCACCCGCATCGACGAGCGCTTGCTCGAACAGCCCAATGCAGTCGGGTTCGCCGAGGTTTCGTTGTGCGCCACTGCTCGACGAATGCCCGTGGAGCCGCGATACGAGGGCTTCCAACAAGAATGGTTTTCGCTCGCGGCGACAGTAACGCATCGCTCGATCAATCGCGTGCCAACTCGCCACGGGGTCGTTTCCATCGACGGTTTCGCTGCGAATGCCGTACGGTAACGCGCGATCCGAGAGGCGCTTTTCGCCGTGTACGGAAGCGGCCGGCGTGCTGATTCCCCAATGATTATTCATGACGATCATGAGCACGGGGAGTTCGTTGCCGGGCCGCGCACTCCAGTTGAGGCACGTCTCGAAATCGCCTTCGGCCGTGCCCGCATCGCCGCCGCCGACGATGCTAATCCCCTCGCCACCGTGGCGTTTCTGCACGAGGGCCGTGCCGGGGGCCATCGCGAATTGCACCTGGATCACGCTCGAAACGGGCACGATGTTCCAAGCCGGGATCGCGTAATGGCCGACGAAATTTCGCCCCATGCTAAACGGATCGGTTGCAGTCATCGCGAGTTGGCGGAAGTGATCGACCATCGGCATTCCCATGGCCAATACGATGCCCGCGCTACGGTAGTGAAGGTGCAAGAAATCGAATGCCGGGCCGCGACCTTTTAAGACTTGTAACCCGAGGCAAACCTGAAATGCTTCTTCGCCGGGGCCGCCGATCCAGAAGTAAGCCTCGCCCGACTTGGACATCTTAATCGCACGTTCTTCGAGCGCCCGCGTGCGGATCATCTGGCGATACAGCGTCAGTGCGAGTTCGACCGAAAGTGTCTCACGCCCCGTCCGCACGACATGCGGCGCGACTTTGCGGGTCGTGCGCCGCAACGTGCGCGAATCGCTTGCGTCTTCGTCGGTATCCAGCATCGGCAACCCTCCGAGCGACCGGGTGTTCGCAGAATTATACCCGCGCCCACACATTTTCCCCAACGCAATCGTAGC
>JAYSYI010000477.1:0-3718 GCA_043727665.1 Limnoglobus sp.
ACGGCGACGAAGAAGGTGGCGAACGGCTCTTGGTCGCCCAGGATCGGGTCGAGCAGCCACCGCAGCACCCCGGCGACGGCGACAGCCACGAGGGTCAGGCCGTAGACGGTAGCGGACGGCCTCACACCAGTCGATCCGGCGTCCTTTTCAATATGTTCCTCCACTTTGGAGTCTCTTTGCCAATGTCAGCCGTTAGGCTGCAAGTTCGGGCAGCAAGGAGATACTGTACTGATCCCCGGCCAGCTTTTCGCCGGTTCCGGTCGGTTGCATTCGTGAACCGGCGTCTCCGAGTCGTTGATTGGGGTGCCGACACTCGCGTCTGAGGCCATTTGGAACTTTCATTCGCCGCACCACTGCCGTCGGCAGAATGTCGGCCCCGGTCAGAGCCAACGGGTTCGAGGTTGCGGTGAGTATGCCCGTAGGCGTTTCTGCTTCTTCTTTTAGGTGCAAGTAATTCGGCGATTTCTTCCCGGAACGCAGGCTCGAGAATGAGTGTACCCGCAAGCGTTTCCGTCACTTCTTTTAGGTGTAAGTAACTCCGGTTCCGCGTCCTTCTTTTAGGTGTAACTAACTCTGCAGATTCTTCGCGGGATTCGCCCTTTCTTTTAGGTGCAACTAACTCCATGGGTTCTTCGTGGCAAAGGTTTCGAGAACGAGCGTTTCCACCCCTTCTTTTAGGGGCAACTAATTCCGTGGCTTCGAGGTTGCAAAAACGTTGCAAGCAAGGGTTTTCCGCCCCTTTTATAGGGGAGGGTTTGCCCGAACTTCGAGCTTGTTTTCAAGGGGTAAGTTATTTGTCATCGAGCGAACCCGTGGCACTTGCGATCATCGCTCGTATCGCGGCCTTGAGCGGTTCAGATAGCGTCGGCCACGCGATTGGCACAGTTTTAGTTGCACCGGGTTACCACAAGTAACTTTTGGCAGGGAGGTCCAGCATGCATTTCCCTTCGGTGGAAGAAGGCAGTCATGATCGACAATCAGTGGCACCCGAAGTTTTCCTTCGTCGAGTCGTTTTGCCATGTCGATGTCTACGGTAATGGTCTTTTTCCTCTGAGTTTTGCAATACCGTAGACGTAGACAGCGTAGACGGGTCAAAATGCAACTCATTCGCCCGATGCCCGCACCATGGCGAGGATGCCCGCCTTCATCGCGTCCGGCAGCGTGGCCCAGGCGTCGATGATCGAAGCCAACGAAGGGTCGATAGTAGCCACTGCGCCGCTTTCTGCGTCGCCTTGCCGGGGAAGTGCGGCACTATCAGGGGTTTTCGTGGTGGGTTCGATTCCCATACACTCCCGTAACATTTCAAGTTGCCACACCAATCGGCCGATACCCCATTACCTGCATAACCGGAACAGTTTACGGTTATGATCCATCGTGCGAGAACTTCCTCTCAAGATTGGAATTCGCGTGAATAAGGAATTGTGGCAATGAAGTGTCTGCAAGTCCTTCTGAGTTTGTTGTTCGCACTCGATTCAATATCGTTTGCAGAAGATGCGGAACCGCTGTTAGCGGTTGCGCTTTCTGTGCCAATGGAAGCCCCCTCTAAAGCGAGTGCGACGACGGCTGCACCGTTCTTTGGCTGGGACGATGGCTTCTTTCTTCGCTCGGCGGACAAGCAATTTAGCCTGCGGATTACGGGGCAACTCCAAGCCGATTACCGTTGGTACGTCAACCCGCGCGACGAACGCGACGTCGATGGCTTCCTGATTCGGCGGGCGCGATTTGGCCTCGAAGCGACGATGTTCAAGTATTACGAGTTCCGGTTCCTACCCGAATTCGGATCGGGCACGACGAGGCTCGTCGATGGCTACATGAACGTCCACTACATCGATTCGTTCCAGGTGACGGCTGGGAAATTCAAGCAGCCGTTCAGCTACGAGCAACTGATTCAGGATCGCAACACACCGACGATGGAGAGGTCGATCATCGATCAGTTGGTGCCGGCTCGCGATGTCGGCGTGATGGCACACGGCCAAAATCTCTTCCAAAAACGGCTCGATTACGGTGTGGCTGTCTCGAACGGCACCCGCGATGGCGACGCGGACACGAATAACTCCAAAGATGTCAACGCGCGGGTGGCAGTGCGTCCGTTTGCAACACGTGATGGCAGCTTGTTTCAGCGGTTGCAATTCGGCATCGCAACGGGATACGGCAACCAGCGCGAGCCGGTCAACCCAACGGGTTTGCGAACCCCCGATGGTGTGACGTTCTTGCAGTTCAACAGCGGCGTGTTGGCCGATGGAGGGCGATTTCGCGTTAGCCCGGAAGTGGCATATTTCACGGGTGGTTTCGGCATGTCCGCACAATATTTCTACATGTCACAAAGATTGCGCACCGCAACGGGTGTCTCGCAACCGATCCCGTTCGATGGCTTTTACACGCAAGCCACATACCTCCTGACGGGCGAAGAACGCACGGGCTACAACCAGCAGGTGGCCCCGCGTCGGCCGTTCGACCCCCTCACGGGCAGTGGCTACGGCGCGTGGGAACTCGTGAGCCGCGTGTCCCGGATTCAGGCAGGCGAGCGCATCTTTGCAAACCGCCTCGCCGAGCCGACAACGGTCAGCAACGGCGCGACCGAAATGACCTTGGGCTACAACTGGTATTTGAACAAATGGACGCGAATCCAGTTCAACTGGGAACACGTCTGGTTCGACCGCAAAGTGAAACTCGGCAACGGTCCCGACGGCTTATTGAAGAGCCAAGACACGCTTCTGACACGGCTCCAATTCGTGTTTTAATCGCGACGCATTCATAAGATGAACGCATAACTGGCACCCTGCGTCCTACGACGACGGGTGCTCTATCGTTTGAGCAGGAGCGATTCACGCATGGAAGAGTTTTTCGCGCAGATCTGGCAAATCATCGTGACGCTCGCCGATCCGCGGAATCTGCGGAACCCCGATACCTTCAAGACGGCGCTCAACCAGCCAGGCGTCTTCTGGGCGGCGTTCTTTGCCGTGAATGCGATCGTCTTCACCGAAACGGGTTTGCTCATCGGCTTCCTGTTGCCCGGCGATTCGCTGCTCGTCGTTCTCGGCGTCGTCGCCTACCTCAGCGGTTGGAATTTGCCTCTACTAATGGGCAGCCTGTGCGTCGCGGCGATTCTCGGCGATACCGTGGGCTACTGGATCGGCTCGAAGGCGGGGCCTGCGATTTTCCATCGGCCTTCGAGCCGGTTCTTCAAGCAGGAATATCTCAACCGGGCGCGTGCCTTCTACGAAAAACACGGCGGCAAAACGATCATCATCGCTCGCTTCGTACCGATCGTGCGGACGTTCGTCCCGGTCGTTGCGGGTGCCGCGAAAATGCCGTATCGCTCGTTCCTGTTTTACAACGTCATCGGCGGCATTAGCTGGATCGTCAGCATGTTGTCGTTCGGCTATTTCGTAATCCCCGTTGCCGACCCGCTCTTCCAACGCCTCCTCAGCGACCCGACTTTCACGTGGGCGAAGAACATCGACAAACTCGCGATGCTCGTCGTGTTCGTTTCCGTCGCACCAATCGTCTGGAAGGCGTGGAAAGAGTGGCGAAAACCGACAGCTGCGACGATTCCCAATAATATCTGATCGAGACACTGCCATGCCTTCGAAGACTCTCACGTTGCACCTTCGCGAACAACTGGCGGAGTTAAAGGCGAACGGTTTGTACAAAGCCGAACGGCAGATCGAGTCGCCGCAATCGTCGGTCATTACGGTGAATGGCCGCGAAGTCATCA
>JAYSYI010000478.1:0-3715 GCA_043727665.1 Limnoglobus sp.
AAGGTGATCCCTCCAAAGTAACCGAAGCCCGCCGCCGAAGCAGGAAAGGCCGTATGATGTTTAATTCGCTGGGCTAAAGACCTGCGGCTACCAGAATAAGAGGTTTTCGCATTTGCACGAAGTATCCCCTTCGGCCGCGTGAAGTATACAACTAGTGTACCGGTAACCCGAATGTCCTGAAAGTGCCGACATGCAACCGAATACCGACCAACTGCTTGCGAAACTGTATGCCTTGCGCAAGGACTATGCGGACGACCCGGAGGATGTTACGTTCATCGCGCTGGATCGTGCGTTCTTGTTCATCAGCTACAACATCGGCGCGTTCAAAGAGTACGTGCGCGAGCAGAACGAAAAAGCGTCACGCGAGTAGCGGTTCGATCACGTGGCCGTGAACGTCAGTCAGGCGGCGATCGATGCCGTTGTTGCGGACGGTCAGTTTCATGTGATCGATGCCGAGCAGGTGTAAGATCGTCGCGTGAATGTCGTAGACTTCGGTCGGGTGTTTGCGGTCGGCGGGTTTGTACCCGAAGTCGTCCGACGCACCGTAAGTCGTGCCACCGCGAATGCCGCCGCCGGCCAGCCAGTTCGTGAAACAATACGGGTTGTGGTCGCGGCCTTTGCCAACTTGCGAACTCGGCATTCGGCCGAACTCCGTCGTCCACAAAATGATCGTATCGTCGAGCATTCCGAGCCGTTTGAGATCGCGAATCAGTGCCGCCGCGCCGCGTGCCATGCCGATGGCGAGCGGGCCGTGATCGCGTTTGACATCCTCGTGGCTATCCCAGTTCCGCCTCGGGAAACCGTTGTCGTTTCCGCTAAAAATCTGCACGAAACGCACGCCGCGTTCGAGTAGCCGACGCGCCACGAGGCACTTTCGGCCAAAGGCGTCGATCTCTTCGATCGGGTTGATTTCTGCATCGAACTTCGTCTTGCCATGATCGAGGCCGTACATCGCCAGTGCCTCCTTCGTTTCCTTGGAAATGTCGAGCGCCTCCGGTGCGGCGAGCTGCATTTTCGCAGCGAGTTCGTAACTGCGGATACGGGCATCGAGCCGGTCATCGCCGCCGCGTGTGGCCGCATGTTCGCGGTTCATTTTCGCGAGCACATCGATTGCGGAAGCATCCGCGGCGCGTGTGATGAACTTCGCACGTTCATTGGGGAAAAGGTCTTCGATCGGGTTCTTCGTGCCGGGGTAAATCGCACAGCCCTGATGGTGTGCGGGCAGGAATGCGGAGTCCCAGTTTTTGGTGCCATTCGAGGCCAACCCGCGATGGTCGGGAAGCACGACGAAGGTTGGCAGATTGTCGTTCAGGCTGCCGAGGCCGTAACTGATCCAGCAACCCATGCCGGGGAAACCGGGGCGGTTAAACCCCGTCGTTTGCAACAGCGTGCCTTGCGAGTGAACGCCGGTTTTGCCAACGACGTTATGCACGAACGCCATGTCGTCGACGACATCGCCGAGCGGGGCAACGACCTCGCTGAGGTGCTTGCCACTTTTGCCGTACGGTTTGAAGTCCCAGACCGGTTTCAGCCACGGTCCGAGGCCGTTCTGGAATGCCTCGACCGGTTCGCCGAAGTCAGCCGCCTGCCCGTGTCGTTTGATTAACTCGGGCTTGAAGTCGAAGAGATCGACATGGCTTGCGGCACCCGCCATGAACAACTGCACGACGCGCTTCGCACGCGGCTTATGGTGCGGCACCGCACCGGCGGTCATGCTCGCGAACGCAATCCCACCGAGGCTCGCAGACGATAGCGACAGAAACTCGCGACGGTCCATGATCTAATCCACAAAGGCAAACTCGTTCAGGTTCAGTATCACGCGGCAACCGTTGGCGAGGCCATGTTTTTGCACGTGAATCACAAGCGTATCGCGTTCCTGTGCGGTTGACTCTCGCCCGATGGCGATTTGGAATGCCGCCCGAATGCGGCCCGCGTCATCGGTGGCGAGTGCTTCGACGCGGGTGGCGAAATGCTTCGCCATCGCCACGCTCAGGTTGTTGTTGAGGAGCGCCAACGCCTGCTGCGGCGTCAGCGTTTGGTTGCGTTTGTCGACCGATAGCGACGGGTCCGCACAATCGAGCGAGGCGAGGAACGGCTGTTGTTGCGACCGCACCACGAAGCGGTAAATCGTGCGGCGATGCGAACGCACATCATCGGGATCGTGGAGGTGATACAGGTAGTGCGGCGAATGCTCGGGCTTCTCTACGACGAAATCCTGAAAGCTCGGGCCGCCCATCTTGAGGTCGAGTTTCCCCGCCGCGAGCAAGATCGAATCGCGTATCGCCTCCGCTTCGAGTTTCCGCCGGTTTTGCCGCCAGAGATAGCGATTCTCCGAGTCGATTTTCTCATTCGCCGGGTTCGATTCCGAAGACAATCGATACGTCGCGCTGGTGACGATCGTCTTGTGCAACGTCTTCAGCGATTGATGTTGGCGAAGCTCGTTTGCGAGGAAATCGAGCAATTCCGGGTGCGATGGCAGCTGGCCCATTTTGCCGTAATCGTTGGGTGTATCGACGAGGCCGCGGCCGAAGTGATACTGCCACACGCGGTTCGCCATCACGCGCCACGTGAGCGGGTGGTTCGCATCGGTCAGCCACTTCGCGAGTGCCGCACGGCGTTCGCCTTCGGTGTGATTTGCGGCCAGCGAAAACGCGGCAACGCCGGGTATCGCGAGTACGCCCGGTGCGACGCCCTTGCCTGGTTTGGTGACATCGCCGCGCGGGAGAATCGCAATCGGCCGCGGCTTGCCACCGCTCGCCCCCGTGCCGATGAAGTTCCCCTCGCCCGTGTGAACCGCCCCGATAAACGCCACGCGGCGCGAACCGGCTAACGCGCGAATTTCCAAGTCGACTGCACGGGATGTGGCGTCAAGTGCCGTGAGTTCCACACCCGGTTTGTTTTTCAATAATTTCGCCTTCGAATCCGCTTCGGATTTTCGCGCTTCGAGCGATGCACGTTTCACGGTGATTGCGGGGTCTGTGTCATACGCTTTGTCAGTGCGGTCGATCGCTGCGAACACGGCTTGCAGGCGATAATAGTCTTCGTGGCTAATCGGATCGAACTTGTGATTGTGGCATTGCGCGCAGTGAACGGTCAGCCCGACGAAGGTGCTCATCGTGTTGGCGACGAAATCATCGCGGTCGAGGTGCCGGGCGATTTTGCCGTCGATCTTCGACTCGGGCAACTCGGCATGGCCGATGAAATCCCACGGCCCCGCCGACAGGAACCCGAGCGCCTCGATGCCATCGACGGTGCCGGGGAATAGCACGTCCCCCGCAATCTGTTCTTGTACGAATCGCCCGTACGGCTTGTCGGAATTCAGCGCACGAATCACGTAGTCGCGGTACGGCCAGGCGTTCGGTCGTGGCTTGTCTTTGTCGTAGCCGTGCGTTTCGCCGAAGTGAACGACATCGAGCCAATGCCGCGCCCAACGCTCGCCATAACGCGGCGACGCAAGCAACGAATCGACGAGTTTCTCGTAAGCATCGGGGGATCGATCCGCCACGAATGCATCGACTTCTTTCTGCGAGGGCGGTAAACCGACGAGATCGAAATGCAGCCTTCGAATGAGCGTGCGGCGATCCGCGGTCGGTGCAGGGGCAAACGACAGCGTTTTCCATTTCGCACGAATGAAAGCATCAATCGGGTTTTCGCCCACTACTATCGTTGGCTTGCGGATCGGCTGAAAGCTCCACCAGTCGTTCGGGTTCGTGGC
>JAYSYI010000479.1:0-3701 GCA_043727665.1 Limnoglobus sp.
GCGCCGCTCGCTTTTAACTTGTCCACGAGCCAAACGGCTTGTTCGTGGGCGACGTATTTGTCTTCGGTGCCGTGAATGCACAAAGTCGGGGCGGCGTTCGGCGTCACCCAATACAGCGGGCTGGCTTTCAGGTGTTGTTTGCGGGCTGTCTCCAAATTGCCACCGAGAAACAATGGCAGCACCTCGGCGGCATCGACGCTTTTGCCGTACGATTTCGTGAAGTCACTCGGCCCATAAACGTTCACCACGCAGGCCACCGCACTCGACTCCTTGGCGTTGCCACCTGTGCCCTCGAACTCCGCCACGCCAGCGGTTAGCGCCAGGAATTGCGCGAGGTGCCCACCTGCCGAACCGCCCGTCGTGCCGATGCGTGCAGGGTCGATCTGGTACTTCGCCGCATTCGCTCGCGCCCAGCGCACGGCCGCCTTCGTGTCGTGAACCGCCGCCGGAAACTGGTACTTCGGTGCGAGCCGATACGACACCGTCATCGCGACGAAACCCTTCTGCGCTAGGCGAATAATCAGTCCGTCGTAACCTTCGCGCTTGCCCGCACGGAAGCCACCCCCATGAATACAGACGATCGCGGGGAACGGGCCGTCGCCAGTTTTTGGCCTCGCGATGTTCAGCATCAAGTGTTGATCGTCGGGGTTCGCATATTCGATGCCCGCCTCGAATTTCACATCGTCGGGCACAACCGGCGGCGTTTGCGCAGCCGCGAACGGCATCAGGCAGGCGACGGTAATGGCCGCAATTCCGCAGCGTTTCCAGAAAGAGAACATACGCGATCACCCATGTTGAAAGAGGTTTCGAAGGAACGCATCGTCCGTCAAGCGGTGGAGGATGTCAACGAGATTCCATACCGCAATTTTCGACCGTAACGAGAATGGCGATTGTCCGGAAAAGTTTCGATTGCGAATGAACGGAACGGCGCGGGGATCGATGCAAGTGTCCCGATTACCGACGTATAATCGGTACGGCGGGTACAAATCTCGCGGCTCCGCTTAGTCCGGTTGTAAGGGGAGAGCAGTGTTTTCTGTCTACGCCACAACGGATTCGTATCGCCCCCATACTTTCCACCCTACCTATGCGGCGCGGAGTCATTCCGTGGCGTAAGCTAGCGCATATCGCATCAGTACAAGACGCACAGCAGGAGGGTGGCGCAATGTTGGTTCTTAGTCGTAAGCTCGGAGAGAAGATTTACATCGGCGAAAATATCTGCATTACGGTCGTAGACATCGACCGTGGCAAGATTCGCCTGGGAATCGAAGCTCCCCGCGACGTAGCCATCTACCGCCAAGAACTCTTGCCATTGCACCAACAACAGCAACTCGCCGCCGTACATAAGCAAGCTGTCGCCGTTACCACCTGATACGCACATCTCACCCGCAAAAGCCCAGTGACACCCGTCATTGGGGCTAATGAATCCACTACCACGTCGCAATGCAACCCCGTTACTGGCCGCCGAACAGGCCCACATAGAACGCGAACACTTGCGTGTTGTCGCCGGGAGTTTTGTTGAGTGGGAACGCGAAGTCGAACGCGACGGGCACGGGGCCGAGTGCGGGGATCTTCACCCGGAAGCCGAAGCCGGCCGAGACGCGGTAGTCCTTGATTGCGACGGTGCGTTCGACGGTGCCGTGGTCCAGGAACGTCACGAAGAACAGCGAATCCTTGGCGTTGAGTGGGATCTGGTATTCGACCGTGTTCAAGAGTGCGAAGTTACCGCCGGTGTGCAGGCCGTTTTCGGTCGGGCCGACGCCGCGGAAGGTGAAGCCTCGCATACTGCGGAAGCCACCGGCGAAGAAGCGTTCGAACACCGGCGCATCGGATGTCACCGAAAGCTGGCTGCGGACCGCAAGCACGTGTTTACCGCTGCCGTCTTTGCGTTGCAGCATGTCCGACGAGAAGAACTTCGTGAACTCGGCGGTGCCGATTGGGAAAGTGTAATCGCCGAGGACTTGCTCGTAGCCGAGGTCGAGAATACTACCGCTGCTCGGGAACAAGTAACTATCGCGGGTATCGCGGCTGACGCCGCCACGCAGGCCGAATACCGTCGATTGCCCCGCGTCGCGGCGAATCGATTCGGGGGAAAACGTCGGCACGTTTTTCACGTTCACGCCTTCGATGCGTGCGGCCAACGACGCCCGCCAGATCGAATCGAGCCGACGGTCGAGCGTGACCCGCGCACCGATGCGGTCTTCGTTGTATTCGAGGAACGAGCGGTTGAAGTAATACGCGCTGTTGGTTAGGCCGAAATTGCTGTTGAGCAAATACGGTTCGCGTAAAGTGGCCGAGTAGCGTTGGAAGATATTCCCCGGTTGGGCTTCGAGCTTTAACTCCTGGCCGCCACCACGAAATGCCCGGCCATTCACGAAGTCGTCGAGGCTCGTTGGGACGCGGAGAATGTCGAAGTTTCGCTCGTTGATCGCGATGTTGCCGTTGATGCCCGAGTTCGAGTTGAACCCCGCCCCGAGCAAGAACTGCCCCGTGCGGGTTTCGTTTACGGTCACGATGATGTCTTTGTAAATGCTGTCGAATTCGTTCTGGCGGATTTCGACCGATGGTGGATTATCCGAATCGAAAATCCCACGGCGAAAGAGGTTCAATCGGGCGACTTCGATCGACGGATATTGCAAAATCTGCCCGGAATTCAGCCCGGCCATGCGTAGCTCGTTCAGAATCACGTCTTGCCGCGTGACGGTGTTGCCGTTGATGATGATCCGTCCGACGCGGTCGGGTTCTCGGCCGGTGGCGCTGGAGTCGGCGGGCACTTGGTTCGAGACGCGGCGAACCGGCTCGCCAGGTGCGTCGGCATTGCGTCGGCCCGGTTCGTAAATCGTGTAAACGACATCGACGAAACCGGGCTTACCCGTAACGGCGATCCATTGATCTTCGATGGCCGCCATGTAACCGCGATAACCGTAGAAATTCTTCAACCGCGTCACGTCGCCGAGAATCATATCGCGATCGTACTGGCCATTTTCCTTAAGTTCGATGAGGCTGCGTAACCGCTCGACGGGGAAGATTTTGCCGCCTTCGAGCCGTACTTCCCGCACCGTGTATACGGGGCCTTCATCGACATGATAAACGACTTCGACGTTGCTGAGGTCGCGGGAGGGGATCACTTCTTCTTGCACGCGGGCTTCGAGGTGGCCGAGTTTCAGATAATAGTTGACGATCTTTTTCTTGTCTTCTTCGATCTGCTGCGGGTTGTACTTGTCGTTCATGAATCGCAGCAAACCGGAGAGCGGCGCGGACAGCGACGTTTGCGTTTTGAGACGCCCACCCGATGCCGCCTGGTACCCGCGGAACGACACTTTCGAGATGCGAACGACCGGCCCTTCGACGATGTTAAAGATCACGCGGGTATCGGTGAGTTTCATCCCTTCGCTGACGTTGACAGTGGCATGGTAGCGGCCATCTTCGCGATATTTATTTTGAATGATCTGCGCGGCGGCTTCGTTGAATGCGGGGTTGAGCGGGCTACCTTTGCGAATGCCACTGAGGCGTAGCATTTCGTCCGCACTCATGTGCTGGGCACCGACGAACTGTACTTCGAGCACCACGTTGTTCAACTCGACGACTTGCACGTAAACCGTCACGCGGCCTTCTGTGGAGATGGCCGTCTCGATCTTCACGCCGCCAGGTGCGAACCACTTCGACGCGATCAGCTTGCGTACGTCTTCCTGCATCGTACCATC
>JAYSYI010000480.1:0-11116 GCA_043727665.1 Limnoglobus sp.
GGCGAGATGGGGGGCACGGGGCATCGCGCTCCGTGGGAGTTGCTCGTCGGCTTCGACCCTGGCATCCCGTGGATTCTCGCGGGCGGCCTGAACCCCGAAAACGTCGCCGAGGCGATTCGCACCGTGCGGCCGTGGGGCGTTGATGTCGCAAGTGGCGTCGAGATTTCACCCGGTGTGAAAGACCCCGGCAAAGTCCGCGCATTCGTCGCAAACGCGCGAAGTGCCGCACGGGAACTCGACGCATAACGTCGCCCGCGCCGGGTGCCATTCCTCAACGGGGGCGGTCGCCTATGATGACCCCATGGCAAAAAACGCACACCACAGGGTACGGTCATGAGCGACGCATACTGGCTTGGCGTCGATCTCGGCGGCACAAAAATCCTGACGGGGCTATTCGATGACTCGATGAAACTGCTCGCCCGCGCCAAGACTTCCACAGGTGCGGAAAACGGGCCTGCCGGCGTATTTGCCCGCGTCGCACAGACGGTCGATTCCGTTCTGCTCGAAGCGAAAATCGACGCGAGCCAAATCTCCGGGATGGGCTTCGGCATCCCCGGACAAATCGAACCGGGTGCCGCAAAAGTCCGCTTCGCCCCGAACCTCGACTGGCGCGATCTGGAAGTCAAACCGCTATTGCCCCCCACGTGGAACTGGCCAATCGTCCTCGAAAACGATGTGCGAATGGGCACGTACGGCGAGTTCGCACACGGCGCGGCGAAGGGTGCGCAACACGTCTTCGGCATCTTCGTCGGCACTGGCGTTGGCGGCGGGCTGATACTCAACGGCGAGCTTTACAACGGCTTCAACGGCCACGCCGGCGAGATCGGCCACATCATCATTCACTGGCGTCGCGGCACCGAACTGGAGTCGATCGCAGGTCGGAAATTTCAGATGAAACGCGCGAAGGAAATCCTCGACGACTCACCGAAACGGGTGCGGAAAGAGTGGAAAGGCATCGACCTCGAGAAAGTGAAAAGCTCGCAACTCGCCGAGTATTATCAGCGCGACGACCCGATTGCGGTGTTCCTGATCGACGATGCGGCCCGCGCACTCGGTGCCGCCATCGCCAGCGTCGTGAACTTGCTTAGCCCGCAAATCGTCGTCATCGGCGGCGGCGTTACACTCGCGCTCGGCGAGACATTCATCGAACGCATCTGGGAGATCGCCCAACGCTACACGCTTCCCGGTGCGACCCAAGGCATGTCGTGCGTCGCCGCCGCACTCGGCGACGATTCCGGGATCATCGGCTCCGCCGCATTCGCAAAGTCGAAGTTGGGGAAAGTGTAAGAGTCAATTCGCCGCGACGCGCAGGCTTTGCGTAGCGGAGCGCGTAGACTTCACACATACCAGACAATCCTCGAATAGGGGTGACGCGAACGCGATCCGCTACGAGGACTCCGCGTCGCGGCGAATTCCACATTCGATAAAGACAAATCTCGACTACGGCGAAAAGGTTCATTATAACAAATAACATCAGTCTACTTACTTTCCCGCTGGTGCAGTGCCGTTGGGGCGTAGTCGCATCAGGTACTGCTGCCATTCGGCTTGGAACGCGAGTGCGTCTTGGCCGACGAGAGCCTCGAATGCGGTTAGGGGATCGCTACCAGAGTTGATCGCGGTGAGGTACTTTGCGAAGGCGGGGGTGCCGATGAGTTGGCGTTCGAAGGTGAGGTAGAACGCCAACCCCCATGCCGTGAGATACGCGCGATCCGCGAGCGTTTTTTGGTCGGCGTGGGCGGCCACGAAGGTGTCTTTTCCCGCACGCAGCAAGTCGGCCACGGGTACGAGTTCGCCTTTGGCTTTTCGTTCGAGAATCTGCTTCAGGCGGTCGCGGTCAGCATGACCGACGCGGAGTTCGCTGCCATCGAGCACTGCGGTTTCGAAGATCTGCGCGAGGCCTTCATTCAGCCATCGCGGCAGTTCGCCAGTGCCTTTCCCGGCCTTCACATCCTCGATGCTCAGTGGCGGGTAGACGGAGTTGGCCGCGTAAGCATGGAACGATTCGTGGTACAAAATCGCGAACAGTTTCGCGGTGGCGGCATCGAACCCTGCATCGTTGGCACGCTCGGTGGCAAGCACTTTCTTGCGCTGATCGGAGACCGACAAGAGGAAGCGATCACGTTCCCGGCCTTCTTTGTAAAGCGTTTTAATCTCCGCTTCGTACTTCTCGACCGTGGCCAATTGTTGCCCGTTATGCAATCGCGCGGCCGTCATGTCGGTACCGAGTTGCCGCAAGTCGCTGCCGCAGATGATGCGATTCGTAGCCGGTTCGAACACCGCCGGGTTCAGGATCGGCCCAACACCGGGGCCGAGCAACGCCTGAAACTCGGTGCGGTCGGTGGCGAGGAATACGGTGGTAGGCCGCACCGCTTTCGTGTGCGGCGGCAGGAACCGCGCGTAAGCGGTGCCGATCTGTTCGAGGCGAACGACCGCACGCCGCGTCACTTCCTCGGGAGCGGAGGAAATGAGAATGAAGCGTTCGGAATCGTAGCGTTTCGCGGCCCCCTCTTTACCCAACCACGCTGCCGGTAGTAGCGTCAGGTCGTCCATCCGTTTGCGTTCGCCGGTGCCATTCGCATCGAGTTCGGCCAGTCGCTCTTTCAGGGTCGCACGCTGCGCATCGGTGATGCGCTTCAAGCCAGCAACTTCCTTGCGTGCGAAGTACGTGGTGAAGGTGACCGTCGGTCGCCCCGCAGGCCGTTGCACGACGCGAAACCGCACGCCAACGGGGCTGTCGTCGAGGATCGCGCCACGAAACTGCGCGCCGTTTGTGTGGGTGAGTTCGTCGAGCGGCCACGCCACCGTCGGGCCAACCGGCTGCGCGGTAGCGACAGATGCGATCAGGTGCATGGCAAGTAAGGTGCGAGCGATCATCGTGCTGGCTGAACCTCTTGATCGGAGTGAGATGTGAGTTTTCGTTCGATGTTGTCGAAGACATACTCAATTTGTCGTTCTGAGTCCTCGCTCACAAGGTCCACAAATACGTGCTGACCTTCGGGAAGTTGTTGGCTGCCGCCGAGTACGACGACGCCATTGATCACCGTGCCATCGAATAACATTGAATCTGTTGTGTCTGGCAGTCCAAATTCTGCCTTCATTTCGGCCGCAAATTGATCAATCGGCATGCCCTTAATCCCCGCATCAATATCTGCCAACGACTGCTTCAAACTCGCAATGAATTCCGCGTAAGTTTCGTTAGATGGTGGCGGTCCAAAGTCATCGCCCTAAAGGTCCACGATCACACGCTGTCCCTCTTGAAGTTGCGGACTGCCATCGAGTACCACGACGCCATTGATGACGGTGCCTTTCAGTATCATCGTGAGTTCTCCCGGTTAAAAGTCACCTTCGATGAGTGAATCTTGTGCCGCGTGTCGGATGCGAAGTACGTTCACCGTTTGGTCATCGATTGTGAACAAGATGCGGTACACATGTCGTCCGCGACCGTAAAGTTTACAGCGTATATTTCGGGCCATATCGGCGGCTTCATCCGCCTCTGGCCACTTTTCGGCGTTTTGCGACAAGCTCATGATTGCGGCATAAATATCAACTTGCCATCGTGCCGCAGACGTGGTCGAAACGTACCTCGACATCCCGCTAACGTTTTTTCGAATGTCTGCAAATGCTTTCTGCGAAAGATCGATTGAACGAACCACGTTAAGTCGGCCTGAAATGGTTTGGCAGATTGAACTCGGTCGCGATTCTTTCCATCGCCTCATCGAGCGGTATTCCCTTTATCCCCGCATCAATGTCTGCCAACGACTGCCTCAGACTCGCAAGGTGTTCCGCGTAAGTTTCCGTAGATGGTGGCAGCTCGTAGCCGTCGTCGCCCTTCAGGTCCACGATCACACGCTGTCCCTCAGGAAGTTGCGGACTGCCATCGAGTACCACGACCCCATTAGTGACGGTGCCTTCCAGTATCATCGTGAGTTCTCCCGGTTGAAAGTCATTACTTGTAAGGGAATCTTGTGCAGCGTGCCGCACACGGTGTACGTTCACGGTTTGGCCATCAATCGTGAACAAGATGCAATAACTATGTGAGCGGTTTCCAACGATTTTCATTCGGATGTTTCTACCCATCGGAGTCGCTTCAAATGCTTCCGGATGTCGTTCTGCCGATTGCTTCAAATCGATGATCGCGCTACAAAGTTTTGCGACCCAGTTTTTCGCTGCTTTCGCTGAAACACGATTTTGAACGGAATTCGAGATCCGACGCAAATCGTTTTCCGCCAATGGTAACACTCGTACTTGAAGTAGCACCTGTTAAACCCCATTGTCGGAATGAGATGCGAGTTCTCGTTCGATCTCGTCGAAGACATCCTCAACTGATCGTCCTCGCTCTCCGGCGTCCATCATTGCCAATGATTTTCGTAGCAACTCAAGATGTTCTGCGTAAGTTTGCGTAGATGGTGGCGGCTCGTAGTCCTCCTCAAGGTCCACGATCACACGCTGTCCTTCGGGGAGATGCGGGCTGCCGTCGAGTACGATGACGCCGTTGATAACTGTGCCTTCGACTGTCATGCTGTTCGCTCCGTAAGTTTCAGATGATTCTATCATGATTGACTACAGTAGTGGGTAGACAAACTCTCCTTCGTGCAGTGAACGTATGGCAATTCACGATCTCGTGCTGGCGGTGACGGGGGCAAGCGGTTCGCCATATGCGGTTCGGCTGCTGGAGCAGTTTCTGCGGGCGGGCCGTACGGTTCACCTGACGATCAGCCCGGCGGCGGTGGAAGTGTTCGACCGTGAGATCGGTCGACCGATTGCGCTCGATCCTGCCGCGTTCGATCCGCATTCGTTTCTCGGCCCCGTTGCGGCGGAACTCGATCTGTCGCGGATCCAGTACCACCACTTTCGGAACTTCCAGGCGGGCATCGCGAGCGGGTCGTTCCTGACGGCCGGTATGGTCGTTTGTCCATGCAGTATGGGCACGGTGGCATCGATAGCTCATGGCATTTCGGAGAACCTGATTCACCGTGCAGCCGACGTGCATTTGAAGGAACGCCGTAAACTCGTGCTCGTGCCGCGGGAAACGCCGCTCGGGCTGATTGCTCTCAAGAACCTCGTTGCCGTCGCCGAGGCCGGTGCGGTCGTAATGCCGGCGATGCCCGCGTACTACACACGCCCGCAAACGGTGCAAGACATGGTCGATTTCGTCGTTGGCCGCGTCTGCGATCAATTCGGCGTCGAGCATCGATTGTTCGAGCGTTGGGGACATTAGGCCCGCAGTTCGTTAAACTCGGCAATGTCGTTCTTGTCTGGCGAGAGATTTCGCTCGCTGCGGCACTTTGAGTTTGCACTTATCTTTTCTGTTGATGATTTCTCGTCTGCGCCGATTCTTTTGTGAACTAGTGTTAACTGCGATAACACACGCAGATTACGAATGCGTTCGTGCGACTGCGTCCACTCTCCTTCTCCTAGTTTGCAACCATAATGATCGCACCTTCGTCAACAAGCGATTTGCTCGAACTCGTTCGCAAGAGCGGTATCGTTCGCGAGGAACTTTTCGACACACATTTGCGGCAATACCCCGATTTGCCTACCGACGCTGTTCAGTCGGCGGCCACACTCGTGAAAAGCGGGTTGCTGACGCGATTTCAGGCAAAACTCCTGCTGACGGGCCGCTACCGCGGCTTCAAGCTCGGGCCGTACATCGTTAAGGAACAGATCGGCCAGGGTGGTATGGGGGCGGTCTACTTGGCGGAACACGAAACGCTCCGGCGTCTGGTGGCACTGAAGGTACTCACGCAGCCGAAAAAAGATGCCAACGCGAAACTGACGATCGAGCGATTTCAACGTGAAGCCCGTGCGGCGGCGGCGCTCGATCACCCCAACATCGTGCGGATGCACGATGTCGGCAGACACGCGGATATTCACTTCCTGGCGATGGAATACGTCGAAGGGCAGACGTTGGAACAAATCCTAACGAGCGGCGGGCCGATCACCCCATCGCGTGCCGTGGAGTACATCGCGCAGGCGGCAGCGGGGCTGCAACATGCCTTCGAAAAAGGCTTTATCCACCGCGACATTAAGCCCTCAAACTTGATGCTTGCCAAAGATGGCACGATCAAGATTCTCGACATGGGCCTGGCACGATCCTTTACCGACGACACCGACAAACTTACGGAGATTCTCGATAAAGGGGCCGTCGTCGGTACGGCGGATTTCATCTCGCCAGAACAGGCGATCAACGCGCCGAATATCGACATCCGTAGCGATATCTACAACCTCGGGGCAACGTTGTTTACGCTGATCACGGGTAAGTCGCCGTTCAGTGGCAACACGACGCAAAAGCTGCTTCAACACCAATTGAAAGATGCGCCTTCGCTGATGACGATCGATCGGACATTGCCGAGCGGTTTGGCGGAAGTCGTTGGAAAGATGCTACAAAAGAAGCCCGAACGTCGCTATCAAACGCCAGCGGAGGTGATTTCGGCACTCGCGAATTGGCTGCCAGAACACGGGGCGGGCCGCGTGATGGTCGGGCTGAGCAGCACCGACCTCGGCAGTTCGGGCAAACTGCAAAACACCTTGAATGAAATCGCCGCTTCGGGAACGCGACGCCTCAGCGGTACGCGAATCGCGGGCGATAAAAAGAAGCCGTGGGCATTGTGGGGTAGCGCGGCAGCGATCGTTCTCGCCGCGATTGGTGTGGTGGCGTATGCCGTGATCCATTCCTCAACGCCGAACAAAAACAACGCAACGATCTCAGCGACCAACACACCGGTGGTGCCGAGCAAACCGGTGGGGACCGCGTCGACGCCGTTACCGAAAGCGCCACCGATTACCGAGCCAATTGCGGCAACGGTTCCGGACGCGAAACCGTTGCGAAAACAGGAAGCACAAACAGTTCTCGAACCGGATTTCACGAAATATTCGCTGTTCCGCGAACGCGGTAAACTCGTGCCCGATAGCAATAATCCGACGAACCACGTCTGGGCGACGACGCTTAAGACTGGCATCGTGCCGCTGCAATGGTCTGGCCGTACCTACCGTCATCGATCCGAGGGTGAGTGGTTGGTCGAGAAGATCGACGATGAGCCTGCCATCGGTTTCCGAACGGCAAGTGGCGAAGGTTCGATGATGCTTTTCGCGCCGCATTTCGATACGACCTCGGGTAAGTGCCATCTGGAATTGACCTACCGTACCGAAACCGGAAACGAAGCCGTTGAGCTAAGATTCAAGCCGCAACGTCCGCAAAGTTTCGATGCGTGGGACATTTCAAAACTCCCTTCGACCAACGGTCGATGGGTGTCCACAATGTTCGATATCGATTTGAAAGGCACAAAAGGCGGCTTCTTTGAACTCCATAACAGCAACGCGAAATTTTTGTGGGCGTGGGTCAAAAACCTGACAGTCACTGAGATAGCCGTCGGACCAGAATCGCCTGTGATTGCGGATGGTCCAGTTGTCAGCTCATTCGATTTCAGCACGATGAAACCAGGTAAATTCCCGTTCGCCGATGCGAAATTCAAAGACGATATCGCACCATCGCTACCGACCGGTAGCATTGCGAATTGTTGGAAAGCGACGTCCGTTGCGGAGTTTCAAGTCGGAGAAATCGACGGGAAAACCGGACTGGGAATCACGAATTTGAACGACGATCTCAGCGCGCAAATTCACGTGAAAGACCTCGGCGATCTGATTGCGAAAAAAACCTATCGTGTCAGAGTCGAATATGCCACTGCCAACGAAGCGATTGGGAAAATGCAAGTTCGAGTCGTCGGTGGGACTTACCCGGTCGTCAATGGCATCGATTTGACGAGCACGGGAGCAAAATGGAAAACCGCAACCTTCGATTTCGTGCAGCAGGGTGTTCCTCTCGATTTGCAAATCTCGAACGCGATCATCGGCGAAGGGAATCGCCTGACGATTCGCAAAATCGAGATTCTCGAAACGAAGCCGAATATCGCCGCTGAAACTGGGAAAGTCGTTTATTCCGCAGATTTCGGTGCGATGAAGCCAGGCAAGTTTCCGTTCGCGAGTTCGAAATTCGCCGACGACAATCCCCCAAAGCTCCCTGCTGGCGTTACCGCCTACTGTTGGAAATCGGAATGGGTCGCGGAATTCAGCGTCGATCGAGTCGATGGCCAAACTGGATTTGGCTCGACGAACTTGAACAACGACTGCAACGCGGAAATCACGGTGTTCCTCGGAGATTTATTGACGCCGGGCAAGAACTGTCTCGTGCGGGTCGAGTACCTCACGCAAAACGATGCCAGCGGTAAGATCGACATCCGAATGCCAAAAGATAACTACGTCGAATTAGGCGGGGTCGAGCTGGCAAGTACCAGTGGCAAATGGAAAACAGTCTCGTTCGAATTCATCGCACCTGCGGCCGGGACGATACTTGACTTGCGATCGAACAACCGCGTCATCGGCGAAGGGAACCGATTGATGCTTCGGAAAATCGAACTGCTCGAAACGAAGTAATGCTTACTCCGGTACCAACGGCAACGCGATGCGGCCATCGCGCGCGGCTGGTGCGGTTTCGCGTTCGGCAGCGTTGAGGAAATGATGTAACGGCGCGTACTGCCAACCCACTTCATATTCGTCAGCGAGTACTTTTAACGAACGAATCGCGTCTTCGGTGATATCGAACTGGCGCGGTTCGTAATCGGGATCGCAGAAGTAAATCCGGCAACCGAGCGGGCGTTCGGCCCTTGCTGTGCAGCTGTTGTTTACCTGGAACGGGCAGAACTCGCCAGTCACTGGCTTCGCGTACGCCGGGGCCGTTTGCAGTAGAATCTCGGCTTCGAAATGGCTGATAAACAGCGTGTGGTCGTATTCGTGGAAGCGACAACAGCGACCCGACGCATCGCAACGCGGACCCGCCTTCGCCACGGCGGCATCGACCCGCCGATACACTTCCTCCACACGGCTACGCAGTTCGGGCGTCATCATGATTACATCTTAATGACCTTCATCCGCTTCACGATCTCTTCGACGCTAATCAGTTCGCCCTGGCCGGAACCGGGGCAGATGCCTTCGGTCTGTTCCCACTTCTCGGGGTTCTTCAAATTGCTTTCCCAGAAGGGCCACGTGCGACACTGCCGCGGACGAACGGAGTAGACGGTGCAGCCTTTGCCCGCTTCGAAGAAAACGCAATCGCCGTTCGCTTTCTCCTTCAGCGTGACTTTGCCGTTCGCCTTCTTCGTGTAAAGCGGTACGAATTCGCGTTCGGGTTCCTTGCGGAACTTGGCCAATGCACGAATTTCCTCTTCGTTCACCCAAACGTAGCCCGGCTCGCCGGTGCAACACTGCCCGCACTGCGTGCAAGTAAACTGCAAGCCATCTTGGTACCACGGTTCATCGACCTTCTCGCTCGCCATCGCTCGCACTCCCCGATGATGCTTCGGCAATTTCCTCTCACAAGTCTATGGTAGCTAGAAACGAAACAACCGGGGCGAATTCGCCCCGGTTGCAATCGCACGCGGTTTGTTAATATCGGAGAATCAACTCCATGCCGCCGGTGTACAGATTGTTCTTCCCTTCGAACGGGCCATTCTTGTTGTGGTCGTAGCGAACGAACGGACGCACGATCAACCAGTCTTTTGGCGTCCAGTTGAGGCCGTAAGTCGATTCGAAGTACGTACCTTTGGTACCGGTACGGATACCTTGCGAGTCTTCGAATAGTTCTACACGCAGGTTACTCGTCACCTTGTCGTTTATCGCGTAGATGAAGTAGTTCGCAGAGCCATACCAGCTTGCGGCACGACCATTGGCTGGACCAGTTGGATCGGAGCTAATCGTGTTCGAAACCGTCCCATCCATCACATAAGTAAACTTGTCCGTAAACTTGTGGGTGAAGATCAGGTTGTACGTGTTGAAGTGTTGGAAATTCTCCGCTCGATTGAAACCCTGACCGGTAAAGAACGTATTGAAGACGACGCTCGTCTTGCCATCCTTTGGTGCCCACTTAATACCGCCGATGTAACTCGCGGTAGCTGCCGGATCGATGGTCACGTCCGCACCGGTGACAATACCATTGTAGATCGTCACGTCGTCGCTAATCTGGCTCGTCGCTTGAACACCCGTGTGCGTGAACGGGTTGTACTGGAAGTTGTACGAACGGCTGACGAATGGCGAGCTAATCGCGTCGATCGTCTCGTATCCGCAAGACGTACCCCAGCGACCCGCGCGGAGGACAGTACCCTTCGGGCCAAAACCGGGTAAAAACGCTTCGCCGTAAAGGTACGGAATATCGAAGCCGTATTGGCCGCTTTGATTATTGAGGAAGCCGCGAGCTAGAGTGTACTTATAGTCGTAACCGGGAACGATCGTAGCGACCTTAAAGCCGGTTTGAAATTCGTTCTTCGAAGTGTCGACATTCTTCGAAATATCCACCCAGTTCTGGTTCATCTGGAAGAAGTTCGCACGATCGTTGAACGTGATCGGTGCGTTCGAGCGACGGGCCGAGCTACCCGTGTAGTTCATTTGTGTCCAACCCGAAACCTTGATACCGCGATCCGCAAGCAGTTGGCCGAACGCAGTGCCTTCGAGGAGTTTCTCGGCGAGGTACTTCGTTGCGGGTGCGGGTGCGTCGGGAATGGGTGGGCGAGAGCCTTCTTGTTCCACGGGAGTCGTCGCAGGAACGTCCATCGGGGCGGGGCTGACCACGACGGGTGGCAGCGTGGCGGGTAACGCCATCGGGGTGGCCGAAGGCATTACCTTCGGGATGGGCATCGGCAGGGGTGCGGCTTGAGCCGACACCTTGGCAGGCAATATCGGGATCACCGGCAATGCCGGTGCTTGGCCCGTTGCGAGCGCCGACCCGAGAAGCAAGGTCGTAATCATCGTGTACCTCGTCGATTCCTGACGGTGAAATAAGCCTGGGTGACTTTCGCCGACCCAGACCGGCGCATCCTGCGGTCCGGCTAACACGCTTAATCGGACCGCAACGAGCGACGCGACTAACCGGATGTGACGAGATCGTATGGAGAATGCGAATGATGGGTCGCGTAAACGCTACAAACTACCAGATCAAACCAGATAAATTGGACTGCTACACATTCGCGCGAAAGACGCCCGCGTAAGTGGCAGTCGGATGTCACGAATTTGCTCTTATTGTAGCTGACCCCAGCCTCAAGGAACCCGGTCTCACAGTGGCCAGCTACAT
>JAYSYI010000481.1:0-11115 GCA_043727665.1 Limnoglobus sp.
CTTTCGATCATTCAACTCGTGAAATGCTACCTGATGGAGCGGTTCAACCAGAACCGCGTCGAACGGCAAATCTCGGACCACACGAAAGCCGAATGGCGACGGCTTCGCGGCGATGCGCTCTCGCAACCGGCGTTCATTTCCGCAGTGACGATTGCCGCGATTGTGGCCATGTACCTTGCGGGCCGATCCGTGCTGGCGGGCGATATGAGCGTGGCCGGCATGGCGGTGAAACTCGCCGCCATCACGGGCCTCGTGTGGGCCGTCAGTTCGTGGATCTCCGCCCGCGTTCGCATTCGCCGATCGATGGTCGCCTACGACGAAGTCGCCGAATTTCTCGACCGCCGCGCGGAAGCTGGGCAGACGATCGATGCCGAGTTCCTGCAACCGATGGCGGATCGACTCGACTTCGTCGAAGTGAGTTTGCGTGAATCGGGTACGGGGCGAATGCTGCTCGAAAAGGTGACTCTCAGCGTACCCGCCGGGTCTCGGGTCGTGGTCGTCGGCTCCGATCCGGATGAAACCGCCTCGCTCGTTCACCTGCTCGCGCGGTTCCTCGACCCCACCGGTGGCGAAGTCCGCATTGATGGCAAAAACATCCGCTGGGTGACGCACGAATCGCTAAGAACGCAAGTCGCGATGGTTCTCCAGGAATCGCTCGTTTTCGGCGACACAATCGCGAACAACATCGGGTGCGGGGACACGAGCTTTTCCGTGCCGCAGATTATCGAAGCCGCGAAACTCGCACACGCGCACCAGTTCATTCAACGCCTCGGTTACGGCTATGAAACGCTGATCGGCGATGCGGGCCATTCGTTGCGTTCCGGCGAAAAACTGCGTATCGGCCTCGCACGGGCGATTTTGCGCGACCCGTCGATGATCGTGATTGAAGAACCCGATCTGCCGATGGACGAAGATTCGCGTGCCTTGCTCGACGATAGCTACGAACGCATCCAAAACGGACGGACGATCTTGTTCCTGTCGCGCCGCGAGTCGCTGCTGAAACGTGCCGCAAAAGTCGTGGTGTTGCATAAAGGCCGAATCGTTGCCGCGGGCACGCACGACGACCTCATGAATTCGTCCGAGCTGTATCGGCACCTGCTGTTCAAAGAAATGACGGTGCCAGCGCCATCCGTATCATGACGGTGCAAACCAACCGCACGCCGTCAGGATGATCGAATGGCTTTTGAGACTGAACTCGCCGTGGCACTGGAAGCGGCGGCACTCGCGGCAACGTTTATCCGAGCCGAATACGAGACATTCGTACCGATCCTTAACGCCCCCGTGACGATCAGCACGCACGTCGATCGTGGCTCGCAAGACATCATTTTGAACCACCTCACACGCCATTTCCCGCAAGATGGCATCTGTGCGGAGGAAAACACCGCCACCAAACAGAAGCGGGCGAATCGCATGTGGGTCGTCGATCCCATCGATGGCACACGCGGTTTCGTCGCGAAAAATGGCGAGTTTTCGATCATGATCGGGCTGACGATCGCGGGCAAACCCGTCGTAGGCGTCGTGTTGGAGCCGATCACGATGACCTACACCTACGCCAGTATCGGGCAAGGCTGTTGGACGCGGATCGGCGATGGCGAGTTACGCCACTGCCATGTGTCCGATATCGCCAAACCGAGCGATTGTTTGTTGATTCAGAGCCACACGAAACGCAGCGAATCGCCCAACGCGGTGGTCAAGGCGCTTCAACCGGCGCGCCTCCACGAGATGTATTCGGCAGGGGTGAAACTTGCTGTCGTGGCGCGGGGCGATGGCGATGTCTACGTGAACACCTACTCGAAATTCCACGATTGGGATATCTGCGCGGGGCACATTCTCGTCGAAGAAGCGGGCGGCACAGTCACGGGGTGCAAGGGCGAACCGATCGTCTACGGGAACAGCGATTACTCGCAGCACGTCGGCCTGATCGCCGCCAACCGCGAGTTGCAAATCGCCGTCGTCGCCGGGTTATCGATTTGACGCAGCGCTCGCCTTTCTGCCGCGCAAAGCAATAAGATAGAAGAGATTGATTTTCGAACACACCACGAGTCGCGCATGACTGTCCTGTTGAGTGCTCAAGGCCTTACCAAACGCTTCACCAGCCGCCCACTGTTCGATGGGCTGTCCATCGACTTCCGCGCCGGCGAAAAAATCGGACTCATCGGGCCGAACGGGGCAGGGAAATCGACGCTGCTGAAAATCCTCGCGGACATCGAAATCCCCGATGCCGGCCTACGGACCGCGCGGCGAGGGGCACGCATTGGCTACGTCCCCCAGGAAGACATCTTCCCGGCCGATGCGACGGCCACCGAAGCGATTGTGGCGGGGTTGGCGAACGAACAACTCGAAGATTACGAACGCGAAATTCAGGCAGCAATTATCCTCACGCAACTCGGTTTCGAGGATCACGACAAGAAAGCCGATCAGATGTCCGGCGGGTGGCGGAAGCGGCTCGCCATCGCGCGGGAACTCGCACGCAAACCCGAATTCCTGCTGATGGACGAACCGACGAATCACCTCGATTTACCCGGTGTCGTTTGGCTCGAACGGCTCCTGCGAGGTGCCACATTCGGTTACCTCGCGGCGACGCACGACCGGGCATTCTTGCGGGCGATTGCCGACGATGTCATCGAAATTAGCCGCGCGTACCCTGGCGGAATGTTCCGTTCGAGCGGCGGTTACGATAACTTCGCCGAGAACCGCGACTTGTTCATGGAAGCCCAGGATCGCCAGCGCGAAGCGGTCGCGAACCAGGTGCGGCGCGAGACGGAATGGCTCGGCCGCAAGGCTGCCGCACGAACCTGCAAGGCGACTTCGCGGATCGATGCCGCGATGGATCGGCGCGTCGAACTTGCCGAGTTGCAGTATCGTTCGAGTGCGACCGGCGCGGCCGGGATCGACTTCGCGGGCACTGGCCGGCAAACGAAAAAGCTCATCAGCGCGACCGGCGTCGGCAAGTCGCTCGGCGGGCGAACGCTGTTCCGCGACTTCGATCTCGTTCTCGCACCTGGCTCGGTCATTGGTCTTCTTGGCGCGAACGGCAGCGGCAAAAGTACGCTGTTGAAAATCCTCGGCGGGCAAATCGAACCCGACACCGGTAGCGTCAAACGCGCCGAAGGCTTGCGGCTCGAAGTGTTCGAGCAAGGCCGTTCCTCGCTCGACCTGAACGTGAGTTTGCGACGGGCACTTTCGCCGAACGCCGACACCGTGATGTATCGCGGCCAACCGATGCACGTCGGCGGCTGGGCGAAACGATTTTTGTTCCAAACCGAGCAACTCGAACTCGAACTCAGTGCGCTCTCCGGTGGCGAACAGGCACGGGTGCGGATCGCGCAATTGATGTTGCGCCCGGCCGACGTCCTGATGCTCGACGAACCGACGAACGACCTCGACATTCCCGCACTCGAAGTGCTCGAAGAAAGCCTCGAAGATTTCCCCGGTGCGGTAGTGCTCGTCAGCCACGACCGCGACTTGATGGACCGGTTGTGTACCGAAGTCGTCGGCCTCGACGACCGTGGCAACGCGGCGATGTACGGCAGCGTCGGGCAGTGGCTGAAGGCGATGGAAGTGCAAAATATCGCCGAAGTGAAAGCCACCGCGAAGTCGGCGAATGCCGCAGCGGCCGCTTCCAAGCCGAAGCGATTGAGCTACAAGGAACAGCAAGAATTCGACGGGATCGAAGCGGCAGTTCTGAAGGCCGAAGAAGCGGTCATCGTGCATCAGGCCGAGGTCGAAAAGAAGGCGACGGCGGGGCGCGAAGTGCTGAAAACCGCGTGCCGCGATCTCGAACGCTCCCAGCAACAAGTCGAGAAACTGTACGCCCGCTGGCAGGAACTCGAGGCGAAGCGCACGTGATGATGAGCGAGAAACTCCCCGCGCCGCCCGCCGATGCCTTGCTGTTGGCGTGGCTGACGACCGTGCTCGTTCCGATGAGCCGCACGAAGGTGAAAGTGCTGCTCCAGAGCGGGCGGGTGTTCGTCAACGGCGACTCCGTCACGCAGTTCGACCATCGCTTGCAACCGACGGACATCGTGAGTGTCGGGCAACGGCCACTGCTGCGTTGCACCGTGCCAATCTTGTTCGAAGATGCCCACATTATCGCAGTGAACAAGCCCGTGGACATGCTGAGCGTGGCCACCGACGAAGAGAAGATCGATACCGCATTCGCACGGTTGCAATCGCACCTGATCGCACGCAAAGCGGGCAAGCCGTACGTCGTTCATCGCCTCGACCGCGAGACCTCCGGCGTGCTATTGTTCGCCCGCAGTCTGGCCATTCGCGACAAGTTGCAAGCGACGTGGGATACGACGACGAAGACGTATCTCGCACTCGTCGTCGGCACGCCGAACCCACGAGAAGGTACGATCGACGACCACCTCTTAGAGGGCCGCGACTTCCGCGTTCGCAAGACGCACCCCGACGAAGACGGCGCGAAACGGGCCATCAGCCAGTACCGCGTACTCGCGCAACAGGGTCGCTATTCGCTACTGGAAGTGATCCTCGTTACGGGCCGCAAACATCAAATCCGCGTCCATCTCGCAGGCATCGCTTGCCCAGTCATCGGCGATACGATGTACGGCAAAGTCGGCAGTTCGATCGGAAGGCTCGCACTTCACGCCTGGAAACTGGCAATCGTCCACCCCGTCACCAACGAAAAATGCGAGTGGGAAGCCCCCTACCCCGTGGCCATGACGCGTGCCGTGAAAATGTAGCCCGATGCCGTCGTTGCGATTCCGGATTCGGCAGAGTAGCACGCACGTGAAGGATCGAACGCGATCGTGATGACCGCTCAAATCGCGGCAGTGGCTTTAGCACTTCCGGAGTGCTGGTTGTAGCCATGCTTCATGGCCATCGCCCAGAGGGCTACTGCTGTTGTCGTTACATGTTTACCCGTCGCAGAATCTGGATGGAAAGTCCGTTGCCGGGGTCGCGGTGAAGCATGCCATTTTCAAACCAGAATACCCCGAGTGCGGCGGCGCTAATTCCTTTGCCGTTGACCGTACCTAGGCTGACTTGCGGTGCCATTCGCCCGTTCGCAATTTTGACTTCGTTCACAGTGTAAATTTTTTCGCGGAGTTGTCGACCCTCGTACATGAAGATATCCCCGATCTTTTTATCGGCTCCGAACCGGATGCGAAATCTGGGGTCGCCCTGAATTTCCCAAGTGCCGATGAGCTTCTCCCATTCTGCCGGATCGATGTTTGGATTCTGCTGCGGTTGCAGTTCCGGACCGTTCGGGATTGTCGGTGGGAATGCAAAATGATTGCTCGCTTCGCTGATGATCGAACCGTCTTGCATGAGCATCACTTTGCGCAGAAGTCGACCACCCCGATTCGGATTATCGGAGAATGTAACGACGAGACGAGAGTAGACATTGACCCAGACCAGTAGCAAGCCGCGTCGATTGTTCTCCTCCCAGGACGACCTCTCGTTAAAATACGGGTTCGTGAAGCGTTGTTCCTTATCGCCGCAAATGGCGTCGAAATCACTGGAATTCGGTTGCCGACCTTTCCCGAGAATCGCTTCGACCTCAGCAATCGAGGCACCGCTTCTCAGGAGAGTGTAGTTTTCAGGAATCACTTTCGCGTTCGGAAGATCGAATGTGAGTCCGCGGCTAAATGGAATGGAGCCTTTAAAGACGAACAAAATGAGAACGGTTCCGAGAATCAGGAGCGATCCACAACCGATTAAGACTATCAGGATTGCCTTCGTCGAAGCCGATTTCTTTCGTTTAGCGGAGCGTTTTCGCAGGACGTTTTCCTTCATCGAATTCTCCATGTCGACAGGGTAAGCAAATGTCGCTTTTGTGTATCGGTATGAGATACCGCCGCCGTTATTTTCCATCGACTGTCCTGCCGATTGTACCCGATGGCAGTTGTCGTTGCGATTCCTCGCCCCGCAGAGTAACATGCCTGTACATAAGGAATCGAGCTATGCCGCTACGCGATCACTTTTGCTCGCCTGTGAATAACACGCATTTGTGGGACGAAGTCCATGGCGGATGGCTTATGGAAATTGTTCCGGACTTGGCGAAGTTCTTGCCTGCAGGGTTTCGCGCGGCTCCTAAAGTCCACCAATGCTACACCGCTTCTGGCGATGGCAGCACTACAAGCGCCGTCACTGCTCGATGCCTGGTTCTACCCGATGGTCATTAGACAGCCGTTGCCCACGCTGCCGATCTGGCTAACGCCCGAACTTCACGTGACGCTCCCGCTCGAAACGAGCTACGAAGAAACCTGCGGCGTATTGGGAATCGCGTGAATTGCAGAGTAACATGCCCGTGGAGGATTGGACAGACTATCGTGCCAGTCCGCAGCGCGAGCAAGGGTCTTCGCTTTCGGCGTTCTCGTTACGGTACTGAGTGTCTCGATGGCTCCCTTTGCTAGCGATGCGGGCTGGCATGAACGACAATCGAAAAGGAGACTCACCCGATGCCGCTACGCGATCACTTTCGGCCGCCGTTATTGAACCGGGCTTCCTGGGAAGAGCTACATGGGCTTTGGCCTGGGGTCATGGCCATGCGCCTGAACGAGTTGCTACCGCCCGAGTTTCGGAGTGGGGTGAAAATCCATTTGGGTACGCTCGTGGAAGTTGATGTTGGCGCGTACGAGATGGCGAATGCGGGCAGTTATGAAACTGGTGACGGTACGGAAGCGGCGCTCGCATGGGAAGCGACGGCACCGACGCTGTTGCTCGATACCGACGAGTTGACGCCACCAGAATACGAAGTGCGAATTTACGATCTCAGCCAATCGCGCCGGTTGGTTGCTGCCGTCGAGATCGTCAGCCCGCGGAACAAAGATCGGGCCGATGCCCGCGATGCGTTTGTCTCGAAGTGTCATGCGATGCTTCAGCAAAACGTCTGCGTGGTCATCGTTGATCCAGTGACGGTGCGTTCCGCGAATCTGTATGCGGAACTCGCCGAGCGGATCGGGGCGAAGCCACCCGCCACGGCGGATCGGTCGATGTACGCTGTGGCGTGCCGTTCGATTTATTATCGCGATCGGCACCGCGTCGAAGCCTGGGAACACGCGATCGAAGTGGGCGGGGTGCTGCCGACGCTGCCGCTCTGGATTAGCGACACGCAATACGTCCCGCTCGAACTCGAACGCACTTACGAAGCCACCTGCAAAGGCTTACGCATCGCATAAAAAGGAGACGCGCCCGATGCCGCTACGCGATCACTTTCGTTCGCCGGTGAACGACACGCATTCGTGGGACGAAGTCCATGGGCAGTGGCCCGGCGAAATCGTCCAGGACTTGGCGAAGATCTTGCCTGCGGGGTTTTTCGCCGCTCCGAAGGTCCACCTCGGCTCGCCGTTCGGAGTCGATGTGAGTCGCGTCGATTATTTTGGGATATTATTTACAACAGGGTCCACCTCGGCTCGCCGTTCGGAGTCGATGTGAGCACCTATGATCTCGATTCTCGTTACACCGATTCCGGCGATGGCGGCACCGCGACGCTGACGCAAACGGCGTTAGCCCCGACGCTTGTGGCAGAGGCGAATTTGACCGAGCCGGACGAATACGAGGTGCGGATTTACTACACCGAACGCGGTCGTACGCTGGTTGCCGCCATCGAGATTGTCAGCCCGTCGAACAAAGATCGCCCGGCGAGCCGCGAGTTGTTCGTGGGTAAAGTCGCGTCGTTGTTGCAGCAAAATGTCTGCGTGCTGCTGGTCGATCTCGTTAGCGTTCGGCAGGCGAATTTGTATGCGGAACTGCTGACGTTTCTCGGTTGTACTGATCCGCAACTCGTGACACCGACACACATGTACGCCGTCGCGCTCCGCTTTCGCAAGCGGCTCAAACGCCGCCCGCTGCTCGATGCGTGGTTCTACCCGATGGTCATCGGCCAACCGCTGCCCACGCTGTCGATCTGGCTAACACCCGAACAACACGTGACGCTCCCGCTCGAAACGAGCTACGAAGAAACCTGCGGCGTGTTGAACATCGCGTAGCGTTGTCGTCTCGTTTAGGGGTTCGGCATCTGCACGACGATGTCGTCTCCTATTGATGACCCGTTATCATCTTTGCCATTCTCGCCGACGCTGTAAAGGATGTAACCCGTCGCGTTCGGCTTGTAAATTAGCGGTTTGTCGTTGAAGAGATCGCCGGAGATCTTCGCAAGGTACTTCGGAGCGAGCAAGTCGAGCGTCGCCGGGTACTTGCCGTTGTCCTCACGATATGCCGCCAGCGCGAAAGCGAGTTGTAGGTTGTGGTGGATTTGTTCGGTATGATCGTGCGAGCTCCTAATTCGATCGACCGCGGGCATCAAGAGAGCAATGAGTGATAGGCCGATTTGCTCGCCGATGTCGTGGCCGAGATTCTGCTGCTTCTCCACTTTCCGGCGGACAATCTTCACTTCTTCGTCGAGTCGGGTATTCAGTTTCGCCCACTCGATCTTTCGCTTCTTGCGGTCGGGTTCCCGCGCGATCTCGATGGCGCGATCGTAGTTCTCGAGCACGACCCGGAACGTCGCGTTCCAATCCAACAGGTCGAGTGCCGCCTCTCGCTCTAGGCCGGGTATTTTGGGAATGTCGCCGAAATCATTGCCTTCGTCGGACCCGTCACGGCGGATCGACTGCGTGCAATCGAGCAACACGAACCGCTCGCCGAGTTCCATCTTTTCGACCAGCGTCGGCATCGAGGGGAGCGATTGCAACTCGCGGAGGTACGCCATCGCTTGTTTTGCGTCCGGTTGCGATTGTTCAAGAAACGCCAACTGACCTCGAATGGCCACGGCGACGACCGCGTTACCGACGAGCGTTTCGATGTGCGTGCCACCTTGGGCCGCATGGCGTCCGAGCCGCTGGCAGACGATCAGATCCTGCCAAGCTAAGTCGTACTTCCGTTCGCCCATCCGCAACATCGCACGAATTGATAGGGCATAGGCAATGGCTCGGTTCTTCTGAACGTGCGGCATCAACGCACCGAGCAGTAGCCCCCGCCGCCCGACGACTTTCCGAGTGGAAACGAGTGGATAAAAATAGTCCTTCCGTTCGACGCCTTTTACGATGAGGCCGAGCGGTTTATCGATCTGGTCCAGCCACTCCGCGACGAGCGTATGTTCTTTCTTCGTCCAGGGCTGCTTGCGGAGAACCATTAGGGCGTCGAATTCGTGGGCATCAAGCGGCTTCCCCGTCTTCTTGCGAACGTACTCCTCCAGGGTTATGAAATAATCGCCGTTCGCCGGTGGTGGCTGAATGCCGAGCCATTTGTAAAACTCGGTCGGAAACTCCGCCCCCTCTGGCTTCGGGCCCAACGCCTGGCAGAAAACGACCATTGCGTTTGTCTCCGGCGTGATCTTGCCGCGAAGTCGTTCGTTCAGCGCCGTTTCGAAGTCGAGGTAGCCATCCGCATCGAGCGGTTCGGTGATGAACGTGGTGTGCTTTCCCATCTGGAACTTCGGCTTCAGTGGCTCAGCATACGCTAATGAAAGCATCGCGAAAATGGCCACTGCCGCACACCCGAGCAATCGGTTCGTCATGTCTGCCTCTTTGGTCGAGTCGGTTTCCGGCATCTGCCATTCGCACTGCGAAGAATTCAATTTAACGATTGTAAATTAACCGTTGCGCTTTTGCAGAATCATGTTCAGTTCGAGGCCAATGAGCATCTGTGCGGGGTAGAGTGCAGTTTTTTGCAACATCCAACGGAGTGGCGCGATTCGCCAGGCGAGACTGACGAGCTTTGCGAGTGGCGCGAACCGGACGCCACGCACGTTTCCGCTTCGCAATTTTTGGTCGTAATACACCGAGAAAAACGACTCGGTGATCTCGAATCCAGCGGCCTTGGCGAGTCGGCGATAGGCGGCCACCGAGTACTCGTTTTCGTTGACGAGATCGTGGCGGCTTCCGCCTAACTGGGTACCGAACCCGAACCGATCGAGTGCATGTTTGAATGCGCCGCTCGTCGGGTCGTTCAGCAACAGCACATAGCCCGATGGCCGGGTGACGCGGGCCAATTCGGCCAACAGTCCCGGCAAGTCCGGCGAGTGGTGCGAAGTCGCGGACGCCACCACGACATCGAACATTTCGTTGCGGTACGGCAGCCGGTTCATGTCTCCCAAAACGACCTGCGCACCCGGCGGGCGTGTGGCTTCGTAACAGAAAAACAAGTTCGTCGCGTAGCAGTCGCAACCGTTTTCGCCGAACGGCTTCAGAAACGGGAAGTCGTGTTCTGCACCGACTTCGAGGACGCGCTCCGACCCCGAAATTTTCAGTTTGTCGTAGGCATAGCGGAAGTTGAGTGCGGTCGATTCGTAGTAGTTTTTGGCCGCATTGGCCTCGGCGGCGATGCGATCTTCAAACCGCGATACCCGTTCGACGCACTGGAACAAAAAGGAATCGCGCGTGGGATAGCGGCTCGGATTTTCGCTGCGCATGCCATCGATTTCGCGAACGACGGACTCGGCCGGATGCGTCAGCGAATTCACCGCATTGTGCGGGCCGACCGGCCAAACCACCGAACACGCGGGGCAACGAACCGCTGCCTCCGATGGCACGAATGCCGCACGATTCTTCGGGCAGTCGCGGCACCCGAGCACATCGAACGCCGAACGAGACGAAGATTTCATGCATACGCTCCGGGTAACTGTGGCGATCTCCGGATTTTCTCGATTTTGCAATATTCGTCCAGTGGATACAAAACGAGTAGCGATGTTGAAAGACTGGGCCACGCAAAAAGGACGACCATGCCGCGAACTGCGACGATCCACCGAACGACTGCCGAGACGCAGATCGAGTTGACGTTGAACCTCGACGGGACGGGGAAGTCCGAACTGTCGACGGGCGTCGGGTTCTTCGATCACATGCTGACGCACATCGCGAAGCACGGCCTGTTCGACCTCACCGTGAAGTGCGTTGGCGACTTGCACATTGATGCGCACCATACCGTCGAAGATGTCGGCATTTGTTTCGGGAAAGCGCTCGTCGAATGTCTCGGAAACAAGGCGTGCATCCGCCGATACGGCGATGCCACGGTGCCGATGGACGAGGCACTCGTCACGAGTGCAATCGACCTGAGCGGCCGGCCGTACTTGGTGTGGAAAGCCGAGGTGCCGAACGAGTTGCTCGGTACGTTTTCATCGGCACTCGCCGAGGAATTCTGGCGTGCGGTGTC
>JAYSYI010000482.1:0-3686 GCA_043727665.1 Limnoglobus sp.
ATCATATTGCGGAACAGCATATCTTCGTCGTTCGCCAAACGAAGCACGTCAGGTACCTGTTCAAGCGCCCGCAAGAACGTGGCCGAAGTCTCGAACGGAACTTGCCGTAATTGGGCACGGCTCGCGGCGGTTTCGGCTGTGATTGTGGCATCGAAGCGGTCTTCGATCAAACCGCCTGTGTCGCTGTGCAGAACGAAAACCGTGTTGCCAATGACGAACGATTCACCCGTGGGAATGTTGAAATTCGGTTCGGGGCGTGATTGATAAAAGATGCGGTTCGTTGGTCGGGGGTCGTTGCGTTCCTCGACGTTGAGCGTGTTTCCGTCCCATTTGACTGTCGCATGGTACGAGGAAATCAACCCGTCGTTGATCCACCAATCCGATGGGCCAAAGACGCGACCGAGCTTGATCGGCTGGCCGACGGGGAGCAGTTTCCGCCACCCGCTTCGCGTGTTCAGGTCTTTGTTTTCGTAAAGCGCTTCGAGTTCAGCCATGTTACCCGAACCCCTGTCGGCGAGCCGTGCAAAACCTCACTCCATTAACATAGGATGTGACCGAGTTGAATCGAGAGTTTTCCCAGCCGTCAAACGACAATCACCGAAGGTTTTATCCCTCGGCGCGATTGTATCCTGAGTTCTCACAACGGGGTTCAATACTTTAGGCCCAACTGGAAGAACAACCCTTCGAGCGACAGATCCGATTGGCGAGTCGTCACTTTCCCGATGGCGAAGTCGTTGGTGAATCGCGGTTGATCGATCAGTCCGAACCAGTTTGTGATTTCGTAACCGACGCGGATCGTCACGTTTTTGTGCTGCCAACCGCCGCCGATGCCCATGCCCATTACGGGGATGACGCGGCGGGTTTGATAATCGAGCGATGCATAATGGGTGATGCCGCCGTTGTTCGTCTCCGTGATTGGGTTTACTAGCTTTCCTGTAAGTAGCGCACCGGAGCCGCGGGCGTACAACTGGAAGCCGCGAAACACGGAGAGCGTCGCTTCGCCACCGAGTAATGGACCGAAGCCATCGAAGTTCGAACTCGTCATCACTCGGGCGATATTGGCGTCGTAACGATCGTATTGCACGTCGAAATCCTGGCGAATATTCGCGAAGCGGACGCCGCCGAAGGCGCGAACGTTCAGCCGCTCGTCGATGTGGAACCGCCGCCCGACTTCGAGGTCGAAGACGTTGTATTCGAGGCTCGATTTGGCGGTTGCTGTGCCGACTTCATCGGTCAGTCCGGGCCGCGTGAGCGTCGGATAGATCAGCCCGCCCGTTGGGGCGTTGATCGTGCGATCCGCACTGCTTCGTAGGAAGGTGTACGCCATCGACACGCCCCACGGTGAATCTTTGAAGCGGTATCCGATTGACGCCCGTACGCCGCTGCGCAGCTCGTAATTCAGGCTTTCGAGCTTACCGCCAGGGATAAAGTCGTTTGCGGGGTCGGCAATGCCGAAGTCGAACGCTCCGCGGCGTGGCCGCAACAGCAGATACTCGACCGCACCGAATAACCCGTGATCTTCGTGATCTTCTTCGTGGGCATCGGCGTGTTTGCCGTGCTCTTCGCCGTGTTTTTCCATTGCATGCGGTTCGGCGAACAGCAATGGCGTGAGATCTTTGATTTCCGACTCGCGCATCGGCGATGCGACATCGGGTAGCTTGGCCGCTGGCGTTTCGGCCATAACGACGCTGCCGAACGTACACCACACCGCAATTGCGAACGCATTTCGAATAGCCGTCGACATCGGAAATCCCCCTAACCGAGTGCCGAACGCACTGTTGGGACGCCTGATAACGCGAAGAGAAAATACACACAAGATCGGTTTCCTGCGTGTATCCGGCTCGGAATATTCACTTCTTGCGTTTGAGCGCTTTGTCGGCGATATCGGTGCGGAAGTGGGCACCAGGGAACGAGATGAGTTTCACGGCTTCGTAGGCTTTGGCTTTGGCTTCCGCAAGCGTCGCACCGAGTGCGGTCACGCCTAATACGCGACCACCGTCGGTCACGATCCGGTCGTTCTTGCCGATTGTCCCCGCGTGGAACACCTTCACATCGGGCATTTTCGCAACCGCTTCGAGGCCGAGAATCTGTTTGCCCAACTCGTATTTGCCGGGGTAGCCACCCGAGCACATCACGACGCACACCGCGTGTCGTGCGTCCCATTCGAGCTTGCCGTCTTCGAAGTCGCCGAGGCGATCGTCGGCCACTGCTTCGAGCAGATCGAGCAAGTCCGTCTTCAACCGCATCAAGATCACCTGCGTTTCCGGGTCACCGAATCGGCAATTGAATTCGAGAACGCGACTCCCCTGGTTTGTGAGCATAATCCCCGCAAACAGCACGCCACTGAAGGGGTAGCGTCCGCGCTTCATCGCGTGGACAATCGGCACGAAAACGTTGGTTTCCGTGTCCGCCACGAAGGCATCGGTGCCAATCGGCGCGGGGCAGTAGGTGCCCATACCGCCCGTGTTTGGCCCCTTATCGCCATCGTGAACGGCCTTGTGGTCTTGCACTGGCGGGAGCGGTAATATTACGCGGCCCGAAACGAGCGCCAGCATCGACACTTCTTCGCCATCGAGCCGTTTCTCCACAACGATCTTCCGACCCGCTTTTGCGCCGAACTCTTCCTTCACCATGATGCTGTTGATCGCACGCATCGCTTCGGGGGTGTCCTTGCAGACGATCACGCCCTTCCCGCCCGCCAAGCCATCCGCCTTGACAACAACGGGATAATCGCGGGTTTCGACGTAGGTTTTTGCGGTCGTCGGGTGGTCGAATACGCGGAACTCGGCGGTGGGTACATCGGCGTGCCGCATGAGTTCCTTCGCGAAAACCTTACTGGCTTCAATGCGAGCGGCATTCTTCGATGGGCCAAAGACTTTGAAGCCTTTGCCGCGAAAGTAATCGGATGCGCCGAGCGAAAGGGGATCTTCGGGGCCGATGATAATCAGGCCGATTTCAGACTTCGTGGCGAAGCGGAAGAGGCGTTCCCAGTTGTTCGGGTCGCTGCCATCGATTTCGACGTTGACGCCATCGAGCGCGGTGCCGGCGTTGCCCGGTGCGCAATAAATTGTTCCCGCACGTGGCGATTGAGCGAGTTTCCAGACGAGAGCGTGTTCGCGACCGCCTTTGCCGATGACCAAAACATTCATCCGTCGATCGCTCCGTTTCGGATCGCCTGCCACAGTTCGAGGATATTTCGCCGATTCTGCCCGAAATCACCGAGGCCCACACGGCTTCGGCTCTCGGCCTGAATGCGGCAACCACTCGCGATTGAGCTTGCGCTTAGTCGAACATCATCAATGTAGCGGATCGTCCCTGTCCGGCGCGTCAGATGCAGCGTACCGGCCGCCACATCGAGCGCAACCACCGACCAATTTGGCATCGTTTTGATCGTTTCGACGACATTGCGAAGTGCCTCCGCCACCGGCACGGCCCGTTCGAGCGGTCCTAAGTCCGCGTGTGTCGGCTCGGTCGTATTGGCCCAATTCTTCGTGAACCAACGGAGCAAACTCATGTGATGAACCTTTCAGATTACCCACCGGGCGACTTGGACTTTGTATACCCTGGATCGTCGTAAGTACCAATTTTGGGTCTCTCATAATCGACGTAAGTCACTTTTGCGGACGCTCTAAAATCGTGTTTTCGTGTGTTTTTTCGTCTCAATAAGCCCGTTTTTGATCGGCTTT
>JAYSYI010000483.1:0-3678 GCA_043727665.1 Limnoglobus sp.
GGGCTAATGGCTGGAATCCCGTTGGGATAAAAACCAAAATCAGGATGACCCGAAAACACCGTCAACAGCAACTTCGCATCACCTGGGGGTGCCCCTACATGAGAAAAGCGCAACTTCAAAACGCGCAAGCGAAGGGAACCCACGAGAAGGCATGACTTCGCAGAAACGATAGTAATCCCTCGCTAGCGCGTCGGGCTAACGGGAATGGATTGACTAACCGGTAACGGTTTGTGCTTATCGCGTCGCGTCTCGAAGACTCGCCACGACTGGTTTTTTAGGGTTGTTTCCCCCGCGCAGGCTAAAGACCTGCGGCTACCAGAATCAGAAAAGAATGGATACTTCGAGCCTAATTTCACATTCTCGCGCCTGCTTACACCAGCATTGGGCGTAAGAGTGCGTGACTTCAACGGAGCCTCACGTCGTGTCAGAAACGGAAGCAAGAATTTCGCGGAAATTCGAAAAAAGACCAACTTTGCATCCCTTGGCGGTACCTCCGCGCTTCGCTCCGAAGACTACGCGGCGCGGCTAAACGGGGGAAAAATTGCAAAACCGAACGAATCCGTGTGTGGGTTCACTTCTTCGGACGATGCTTGAGGTCCGCTACGGCCACGAAGTAAACCTTCCCGTCGTATATACCGCCAATCACTTTCACCTGTACCAAATCGCGGTCGAGGTTATTCACCGTGACAATAGACACTTCTGTGCCCGCTTCGAGCTTGATCGTTTTGCGCAACTCGACGATCCGGTTCAACTCGGCCTCATCATTATTCTGTTCTGCGGCGGTTCTCTCCCGGTAAAGCGCCGCCGTCTCTGAAGCCAGCATCAGCCGATTCGGGCCGTTCATAAGCATGATGTCGCCCACTTTCGGTGGGGCTTTCATCCGATCGATTTCCGCTTTAACAGCGATTGCCACCTGGTCAGCGGCTGCTTTTTTCAAATCGGCTTGTTGTTGAATTCGGTTTTGCTCGATGACATTTTGCCGCTGTTCCTCGGCTTGCTTTGCATCAGATGCTGCCTTCATTGCCGATCCGCCGACGCCGACTGTCGTTAGACACGCGATTGGTAAACCAACACAAACGATGCCAATCATGACGATTATCGCAACCATGCAACCCATTGAAAGACCGAACCCTGCGCCGAAAGATCCTTTTACGCGGTGATCTCGGTCGTCGTCGTTACGTCCCATGATTCGATCCTCAAAAACCTTTTCACATGATTATCTCTTTCGCATTTGTACACGACGATGTATTTTTCGGCTACCTCAGTCTTTTTCGGATCGTTGAAAAGCCGGAACGATATGCATGACCAAGCCACGATCGCAGTCGTAAGATGGCTTGGCGGGAATTTAGCACCACACTGGCATTCGGATGATGGCGACTATGTTGTTTTTGGCGCTCGAATCGTCGTGCGATGAGACTTCGGCGGCGGTGTTCACTAGCGATTTGCAGATTCTCTCGAACGTGGTGGCGTCGCAGACCGAACTGCACGCGCGCTTCGGCGGGGTTGTGCCGGAGATCGCCGCGCGCGCGCACGTTCGCAACTTGTTACCCGTCGTTGAGGAAGCACTGGAACGTGCCGGTGTCACGCTGAATCAGATCGGTTGCGTGGCCGTTCACAACACGCCGGGGCTAGTTGGGGCGTTGCTGATTAGCGTGTCGGCGGCGAAGATGTTTGCGCTTGCGCTCGGCGTGCCGTTGGTGGCGGTGAACCACGTGCATAGCCACATTTATGCTGCGCGGATCGCTGCCGGGCGAGATATTTTCCCGTGTGTGGGGCTAGTCGTTAGCGGGGGGCATACGTCGTTGTTTCAGTGCGACAGTGCGTTGTCGTTGAACTTGCTAGGCGGGACGCGCGACGATGCAGCCGGCGAGGCATTCGACAAAGTCGCGGCGATGCTCGGCCTCGGCTTCCCCGGTGGCCCCGCACTCGAACGCGAAGCCCGCAACGGCAACCCGAAAGCATTCGCATTCCCCCGATCGTTCGCGGACAACGACCGGCTCGAATTCAGCTTCAGCGGCGTGAAAACATCGGTTTTGTATGCTTGCCACGGCTTCAACGTCAGCAAAGGCACGCCGCCACCCTCGGGGCAGAAGCGAGCCGACCTCGCCGCGAGCTTTCAGGAAGCCGTCGTCGATGTGCTCGCGCTCAAATGTATGCAGGCGCTTCGTAGATCGAAGTTCAAGCGGCTGGCAGTGGGAGGGGGTGTTTCGGCGAATTTGCGGTTGCGACAGAAACTCGAAGAGATGGCAGCGAAAGAGGGCGTCGAGTTGTTTATCCCGCCGCTGAATTTATGCACCGACAACGCCGCGATGGCGGCACTCGCAGTGGAGAAATGGAAACTCGGCGAATTCGCCGCCGAGGATCTCGATGCCGAGCCGAACTTCTCGTAGACGCTACTTCTTCTCTTCCTTGGCCATCTCTTTTTTGATCTCTTCTTGAATCGCTTTGGGCATGTAGGCGAGGACGCCGAGGCGGGCCTCGAACTTGGCGCGGCGTTTTTCACGCTTCTTGCGACGCAGGCCTGCGGGATTACCCATTTTCACTTCTCCTGTATTTCGTGCGATACTTTCGCGTATTCGACAAGTGTATGAAACCGGTCGCTCAAAGTGCAGGGCGCGAACCGGGAAATCTTCGCGCAAGTTCGACCGCGACGCGAGTTACTGGTGCGTCATAACCCACCCGATCCGAACGGACGATCATTACTGATCGACCGCCGCAGGACGCGATTCGGAGGCTGTCCCATGGTCCGCATCTTCTCCACACAAAATTCCGCACGCATCGGTGTCGAACGACTCGAAAGTCGCGACGTGCCCACGCTACTCGCGGGTATCGAACTCCCGCCGGTAATTGTTACCGAAGCACCTCCACTGCACCCGAAGCAGTTCGCGGTGGCATCGGGGCCGGGTCAAACCGCAATCGTTAGCGTCTATTCTGCCAGCAACAGCGGGCTGCTCACCACGATCACGCCATTCGACCGGGCCTACACCGGTGGCTTAAACGTCGCGAGTGGCGACCTCACCGGCGATGGCGTCGATGACATCGTCGTGTCGACGACCACCGGTGGCGGGCACGTCAAAATTTACGATGGCCGCAACTACAAAGTGATCGCCGATTTCTCCGCATTCTCGGCCACGTCACGCGGTGGGGCATTCGTTGCAGTCGGCGATGTCACCGGCGATGGCCGCGCCGACCTCGTCGTCGGTGCGGGCACGGGTAACCGCCCGCAGATCAAGATTTTCCGCGGCCAAGACCTGAACGTGGCCACTCCCGTTGCGTCCGCCAATTTCTTCGCCTACGACATCAATTACACCGGTGGCGTTCGCGTGGCGGTCGGCGATGTGAATGGCGACGGTATCGGCGATGTGATTGCGGCACCCGGTAAAGGGGCGCAACCGATCGTGAAGATCTTCACGACGCAAGCGAAATGGGGCGACACGCCTTACACCCGTTACGGCTACACGACGACCGATCTTCGCGTTGGCGATACGACCGATACGGGCGGGGTGTTCGTGCGAGCGGGCGATATGAACGGCGACGGCAAAGCCGATATCGCAGTCGGTCGCACGCTCGGTACCCGCGTCACGGTGTCGGTGTTTAGCGGGGCAAACTTGAAGAATCGCCTCGTGAATGCCTTCGGGTTCACCTCGACCGAACCGGGTGGCGTGCCGGTGGCGGTTC
>JAYSYI010000484.1:0-3670 GCA_043727665.1 Limnoglobus sp.
TTCAGATTGCTACAGTTCCTTGCGTTGCTGGCCGATCGCGGCGCAGGCGTCGGCGCTGCCGCTGATGTCGAACCGCATTCGGACGTAACGGCGAGTCCGCGTGAAACCGAGCAAGTGCGTGTTCGAGCCAGTTGCGAACGTGGCAAACGCGCCGTTTGGCACATCGACGAACGTAATCTGGTCGCTCGATTCCTGCAACTTCGCCGCGAGTGTGGTGCCGCCGCCGAACGGGCCGAGAAGCAGTACGGCGAACCCGCGACCGTCGGATGCAACCAGATCGACCGGTTGGCCATCGACGTTTTGGTCGTACGTTTGCGGCGAAAATGTCTGTTTGAGATTCGTAGTCGAGGCGAGATCGTTCAAGAGTGTGGACATCGAATACTCCTAGATTTGAAGGTGATAACCGTGAGGCGGGTTGAGTTTCCATCACCCCGCCTCAGCCCTCCCCGCAATCGGGGAAGGAGCCAAATTTGCAATTACGCGGCGACGAGTTGATCGCAGAGCACGAAACTCGCGGCGTTGCGTGGGCCGGCGTCGAGGTGCTGGATGCCGCGCAGGTACGTCATGTCGTTTTGCAGCGCCGTGTCGCCGTGGCCGCTTGCAAGGAACTCCATCACGCCGAGCCGTGCCACGATCCAGTCCGGAAAATAACCGAGCACGATGTACGTAAGGTCGGTCGCGCTGCCCTTGGTGCGGCTCGCGGAAATCTGCGACGATCGCACGACTTTCGTGCCGTACAAATCGGCAGGGCGATCGCTGCCCATCGAGCGATTGTCGCGGAACAGGAACGCGCCTTTGCCGTCGTTCGCGCTCACCGCATCGGCACGGCGATTCATCAGCGCGGCGAACAATGCCTTGCGCATCATCCAGCCCGTTGGGGCATCGACGCCATCGGGCAGCTTCGCTTCCATCGCGGCCACGTCTTGCGGCTGGAACGTGTTGCCGTTCGCGCCCACCGTGCTGGCCGTGTGGCTCGTGATCGTCGTGTACGTCGTCAGCCCTTTAATCTGCGTGCCGCCCGTACCTTCGAGCATCGCTTGATCGGCCTTCAGCGCTGCCGAGCGTGCCATGTCGAACCGCACCAAACCCTCCGCCGAGGGGCTGGCGAACCGCAACAGCTCGTTGTTCATTTTCACCAGCACGCCGAGCTTCTTCGCCTGAAGATCGAGGTTCCCCGTCGTCGGTTGGCTCTCGGTAATCGCGTTGCCTTCGCCGACCCAATACGCGGTCGAACCGCCAGTCAGCTTCGGAATCTGAATCCGCCCGTTCGGTGGCATCGCGATCTCTTGCGCACCGGCCGCCGCGAACGCTTCGAGGTTCCGCTGCAAGTCGATCAACTCGCCGAGCACTGGCAGCCGCACGAGCGTGCCACCGGCGGTGTCGAGCGTCGTGCCGAGCGCCTTACGCCGCAAGGCCAATCGCGTCGAAATCCAGTCGGCTTCATCGGGGTCGAACTGGTTCGATTGCGCGGTCATCTTCTGGTGGAGTTCATCGCGCAGTTTGCGGCCGTGCGGCTCGAACGCGGGCAAGTGTGCCGACGCCCACGGCACGAGGAACGACTGCTGCCCGTGATGCGGCGAGAAGCCGTAGCTTTGGTACAGATCGCGCAGTTGGTTGTGCGTCTGGATCTCTTCCTTCGCGAACTCCGGGCCGATGTAGCCGAGCGCGAACGCGGCGGCTTTCAGCACGCTGTACCCGGCGGAATCCTGGCACACCGGCCCGGACGTCGCCCACGGTACGCGACGGTTCACCGTCGGGGCGGGCATCGCCTTCTCGACGGCGACGCCGGTTTCGCGCTCGATGAACTGCACGATTTCTTCGCGAGATTGAAACGAATCAGTAGCAATTGCGGCCATGAGAACCTCAAGGAATGGAGCAAAAAGGAACGGAACATTACACTTCGAGCGGCGCGACCAACTTCGCCAAAACATCGACCGGTGCGCGATGCGGCGGGTGGGCGCGCCACCACCTGCCACCGCAATCGTCGGGCACACGGGCCAACCAGTCGCGGAACATTAAATCCTTGACTAACCCCTTCTGAAGCGCGACGGTCAACGCGCCGGGGTTCTCGGGAATCGGCACCGCCGAGTATTCGAGCAGATCCCACTCTTCGATCCGCATTCCGGTGCCATCCGGTGGAATGCGATGTGCCTTGCGCGGCACGAAGCCGATCGACCAACCGCGCAAAACGCCTTGCTCGTAAAGGCGGAACACATCTTCCGCGAAGGCGACCCCTTTCGCAAAACGGGTCTCCGCCACGATCCGACGCGGTTGGACATCGAGCCACGCACACAACCCGATCGGCGGAAAGTGCGTGCGGTTGTGCGCCCACAGTACGACCGGATTCACGAGGTAATCGTCCACGTTTCGTAACCCTGTCGGCACGACCACATCGCCCGCACGGTCGGCATCGAGCGTCGTAATCACGCTGCGGATCGTCAAGTTCCCCGCATCCAGGTTCAGCGTCCGCGCGCCGACCGGATCCGCACGAATTGTCGTCATCATCGAAAGATCCTCCTTAAAAAGTGGTTTCACCCGTTCGGTAACATCGGCCGGTCGAACTTCGGGTCGGCGAACGGTTCCAACCCTCGGCTGCGGCGGATTTCGTTGTAAGTTCGCAGCCCCATCTTCGCGTCGAGTTCGTCGTCTTTTCGGCGCTGTTCCGAGTTGCGCGGCGAACAATCGGGGAACTGAATCGTGATGTCCCGCCCGTATCGGCGGCCGAGATCGCGGGTCAACGCTTGCCCGATCAGGTCGAGTTTCGGTTGCACCGTGCCTTCGCAAAACATCGCGCGTGCCCCGAACCAAATGTCTGCGCCGAGGCCGATGTTGTCGACGATCCCTGCCACGGGAGGCGGTACGCGGAACAGCGCGAAAATCTCTTCGCGGGTCATTCGCGTCGAGTTCAGGAAGTCCATTTCTGCGGGCGTCAGCGTCCACGGCGATGCCTTCAAACCTTGTTCGAGCACCATCGGCCGGTGCCAGTTATCGCTCCCGCTGAACTTGTTTAACAGCTTGTCTTCCAGGCGTTTCACCGTCGAGTCGGTCAGCGATTGATCGGTCTGAAGCACCACGCCGGGCCGTGCGCCGGCGAGGAACGTCTGGTGCCGCGACTTCAGCAACTCCGAATTCGCATCGATCGTCATCGCGTTGGCTTGCAGCGGCGAAAGTCCGTAGTGCGGGTCGAACGGATTCGGGTATTTCAGGTGGATGATTTCATCGGGTGAGAAACTCTCAGGGGGTGCGCCGGGCGGCGTGATGCGATACTCTTTCACGTAGGTTTGCGCATCGGGGACTACCTTCACCCACGGCGTCGGCACCACCCAGATTTCCCCCGGCGAACCGTTGCCCTGTTGCGGGGCCACGTACCAGAAACAGTTCCCTGTCAGCTCCAGATACACCACCGTGAGGTACCAAAGTTCCCACGCGGTCAGCCACGGGTTCGGGTTTTCGAGCAGACGGCAAAGCGGGTGCGTGTGCGGCAACGCCACTTGCTCGTGCTCGGCTTGGCCCGTGTTGGAAAACAGGAACGGCTTCTGCTTCGCCACCTCTTGCGCGATCGCATTCACCGACACGTACACCCACGACTGGTAATTGCGAAGTTGCTCGGTGGCATCGTCGCGCCACCAACCCGCCGGCATGGCGAACGGCGGCGGCGCGAACAGCGACG
>JAYSYI010000485.1:0-11079 GCA_043727665.1 Limnoglobus sp.
ATCAAGCACAAATCGGTGTCCGCGATCGTGTAAATCTGCCGCGTCTCGGCGTTGTCGCGAGGCGAAAAACCGATGCCCTCGAGGACATCAACCTTGGCCAAGTCCGGAGTAATAATCGGCGTGAAACCCTTCGCTACCAGCTTCTGAATCGCGTATTGCACGAGCGCCAGTTCGAGCAGTACCGCCTCGTTTTTGAGGAAATAAAACTTGCTTCCCGTTACTTTCACCCCGGCCTCGAAGTCGGCGAGATCGAGCGATTCGACGAGATCGACGTGGTCCTTCGCTTTGAACGAAAGCATCGTCGGTTCCTTGTGTCGATAAACGACCACGTTTGCCGCCGCATCGTGCCCCACCGGCGCGTCGGGGTGCGTCATGTTCGGGATCGGCAGCAACACAATTCGCAACTGATCTTCGGCCAGTTTCATTTTGCCATCGAGAATTGCAACCTGCTCCTTCAGCTTCGTGCTTTCGTCCTTCAGTGCCGTGCGTTCTTCGGGTTTCGCGCTCTGGAACTTCTTGCTGATCTCGTTCTGTTTCGCTTTCGTTTCGTCCGACAGTTTCTGAAGCCGCTTCCGCTCGTTGTCGTGCGTAACGACGGCATCGACATCGGCTTTGACGTTGCGGTTCGCACAGTTCGCCTTCACGGCGTCGATGTTGTCGCGGATAAAGTTTGCGTCGAGCATAATTGTGCTTGTTTCAACGGGTTGCGTGAAATCGAACGGCACACGACTGGTGATTCGCAGTACGAGCTTGCGCCGATGGCAGATAATGTACGGTACGTTCTCGCGATTGCCCCTATCATTTATGTGGGATACGCGAGCCGCGTTTCTCATTCTCCGGAGTCCGCACGCATGGCCGATGTTCGCGAAACGCAGCTCCTTATTATCGGTGGTGGCCCTGGCGGTTACCCGGCGGCGCTCCATGCGGCCGATCATGGCATTGCAGTGATCCTTGCCGACGAAGACCCGAAACTCGGCGGAGTGTGCCTCAATCGCGGTTGCATTCCCTCGAAGGCGCTCCTTCACGCGGCGAAGATCATTCGCGAAGCCCATCATGCCGCCGAGATCGGCCTGTCGTTCGGCGAGCCGAAGCTCGACCTCGAAAAACTGCGTACGTTCGTTCAAACGAAAGTCGTCGGCAAACTCACCAGCGGCATCGCGATGTTGTGCAAAGGCCGTGGCGTCAACGTCATCAAAGGCCACGCGGAATTCCTTGATGCGAACACCGCGAAAGTCAATGACGAAACGATTCGCTTCCAACATGCGATTATCGCCACGGGTAGCGTGCCGGTGATGCCGAAGACGTTCGCGATCGACGATTCGCGCGTCATGGACAGCACCGCTGCACTGTTGCTACCCGACGTTCCCAAGACGCTCCTCGTCGTCGGTGGCGGTTACATTGGCTTGGAAATTGGCAGCATTTACGCGGCACTTGGTACGAAAGTCACCGTCGTCGAATTCCTGGATGGCCTGCTGCCGATGGCGGATCGCGACCTCGTGAAACCACTGGAAAACAAGCTACGTAGCGAGTTCGCGAACATTTATCTGAACACGAAAGTCGCGAGCATCGCGGCGACACCTGCCGGTATCGTGGCCACGCTCGAAGGCAAAGACGTACCCGCCACGATGACATTCGACCGCGTGCTCGTCTCGGTGGGCCGTCGCCCCAACTCGGCCAACCTCGGCCTCGATAAAGCGGGTGTGACCGCAACGGATCGTGGCTTCATCCCGATCGACAAACAACGCCGTACGAATGTGCCGCACATCTTCGCCATCGGCGATGTTGGCGAAGAACCCGGACTGGCGCACAAGGCGACTGCCGAGGCCCGAGTGGCCGTGGAAGTGATCCTCGGCGAACCAGCAGAATGGAACCCGCGTGCCATCCCGGCGGTGATATTTACCGATCCGGAAATCGCCTGGGCGGGTCTGACGCAAGTTGACGCTGAGAAGGGTAACATCCCGCACGAGATTTTGAAATTCCCGTGGGCTGCCAGTGGCCGGGCCGTGGCGCTTAACATCACGAACGGGTTGACGAAGATGCTCGTCGATCCGGAAAGCAAGCGGGTTTTGGGCGTCGGAATCGTCGGCACCGGGGCAGGGGAGTTGATCGCCGAAAGTGTGCTCGCCATCGAGATGGGGGCCGTGGCCCGCGATATTCTTGAGAGCATCCACCCGCACCCCACACTCAGCGAAACCGTGATGGAAAGCGCCGAACTCGCATACGGTGCCGCCACCCACGTCGCCAAACCACGCAAGGTCGTGATTTGATAATCGCCATGAACCGACGACAGTTTCTTGCGACTTCCGCGTTGCCGTTGGCGCTCGGATGTGCACGTCGCGATGCCAAACCGGCGATGGGGCCAGTGGTAACGGCTGCAGACCGCGAACGGATTCGTAACGATATCGTTGACCGCGAAAAGCATTTATTGTTACGAGAAGCGTGTCGCGTGCCGTTGGGTGCGGTGCGAACGACGCCGAAGCCGGGCGTGGACTTGTTGAAGGAACTGCCCGAATTGAAGGTGTTACTGCGGGTGACGCAGCGTTTGCATCCGCGTTTCGGGGACGAACCAAAGCCGGATCGCACGAAACTCGGCGGGCAGTTTCTCTGGCCATCGAGTGAAGTGTGGCCCGAATGTCCGACGTACCGCATCCCGCTCGTTCCCGTGTTGCAACTGCGAATCGAAGATGCACCTGCTGGGTTCGCATTTAAGCCCGGCACCGATTTACTACAACTGCTCTGGTCGCCACGCGACCCCGTCAACGGCGTGATTTCGTCGCGTGTTGTTTGGCGGAAAACCTCGACCGTAGTTACAGATTTAGCAGCATCGCCATCGTTGGAACACGCCTTCATGGGCTATGTGCCAGTGCCGTGTGCGATCTTGTCGGAGCGTGTGATGGAGTTCCCGCCACTTGCGATTATGCCGCAACAGATGCGCGAAACGATCCAACTCGGCAAGCCAATTGCGCCCGATGATTACACGAATTTCTTCTCGTCATCACCCGGTACGAAAGTCGGTGGCTGGCAGCGTTTTGCTGCGGATGGCACCGGTTGCCCCACCTGCAAACACCCGATGGACTTCCTGGTCGCGATCGACTCGGAAGAATGGCAGCCATCCACCGCGAAGCGTTGGAAGCCAATCGAAGACCCCGATACCGAAGGCTACCGCCGCGCCGCCGGATTGAGCTTTGCGAAGCCCAACGGCACCGTGCAAGTCTACATCTGCCGCCGCTGCGATGCGATGCCGACAACGGCGATACTGTGCGGGTAATTCTCAGTTAATCAGCGGTACCCACTCGGTCACGTCGAATCGGCAGTGCGGCGAACGCTCAGGTGTTTCCGTGGATTCGACGTAGGCATCGAGGCACGGCTCGATCAATTTCATTAAATCGACGGGTCGTAAGTAGCCTTGTTCGCGGCAGAACATTAAGTCGGTGCCGTGCCCTTGCACGGTGACCATAATCGCCTTCGGGGACACCGCTTTCACTTCCTTCGCATAGGCATATCCGCTCGGCGTGGATGGCACGAGGACGTAGGTTTTCTCTTCCTCGGCGGGGCCTGGCGCTTGCGGGGCTGCGAGCCGCAGATAGCTGCCGATGCGTTTCGCCAACCCGCCTGATTTTGCTTCTTGGCTCGACATTTCGACTTCGGTCACGTCCTGGTGCGGAATGCGATTCGACAGGAACGCCGTCGCTTGCTCGATCATCGGCGTGCTCAGTGCGCGGCCCAAGTCGCTTTGAATTTTGCAGATATTCACGAGGCCGCCACGCGGCTGAATCACCAGCTTATCGAGTATATCGTGCATCTGCTGCAAGTCGTCCGCGTTCAATTTCAACAGCAAGTCGGCGGCGGCGCGATCGAGGTTGTTATCGCCGTTCGGCAACACAACGCGAATCGTGTTCGACAATTGCAACGTCGAGTGAATGGCTTCATCCGTCTCATCAGGCGATGCCTGTTGATTGCGAGAGGCACCGAACCGGCTGCCGGGCTTTACAACCGGTACGGTCAACTTCGTAATGAGCTTGCCGAGGTTCTCTTTCGCGATGAACAGATCGCGAATGCGGTCGTCCATCCGCGAACACATCCGGCGGTAAAACGTCGCCGTCACGCCCGCTAAATCTTCCGCAATACGGGCATCGATGAACGGCTTGACTTTATTTGCAAACACTCGCAACGAACGCGCCGACCGGCTGCCGAACAGCCCGAAACCGGCAGCGGGTTTTGCACATGCTTCGAGCGCAGCATGGACGGCGGAGATGCACGATTGTCGCGTTTCCGCAAACTTCGGGGCGAGTTGTTCCTGTGCGGTGGCCGCCTTCTCGAATGCCTCTCCGAGGCGGCGCAGCGTATGTTCCATCGCCAAAAACCGAGGCCCGTTCATTTCTTCGATCGGTCGCAGCAACTCCGTGAGTTCGTTACCCCACGCCGAGAGCGAATTTTTCAACCCGTGATCGAGCGAGCGACTGAGGCGACCGCGTCGATACGGGCTATCGCCTTCGGCCGTCGGCTCGCCACCGAGCATGTCTTTGGCTTGGTCCCAGAACGCGGTGGCCCAGTTCGCCCCCTCGCCGCGACGGTGTGCCGACTCGATTTGCTCGCTACCCGACACGAACCATTTGCCAATCGATTCGAGCGGTCCGCCATCTGGCCCCCGCGCACATTCATCAATGATGAATTGCTGAACGTGGTCCGGCGTCAGCCGCGGATCGGTGAGGACATCTTGCGTAATCGATTCTGCTTCTGCCGGTATGGTTTTGTATGGTGCTTCGTGCCAGCTTTTCAGAAGGTCCGCACAAAGCTGACGCGCACCGGATCGCAATAACAAGCCGCGCGGGAACCAGACACCAAACGTGCCGAAGCCACGAAACGGCGTTCGACCTTGCAGGGCGGGGCGACGGCGGATCTCTTCGAGTCCCGTGCCGAGTGGCGTCGTCAACTCGTGTGCGACGTAACCCGACAAGTGCGAAATACAATCGCGGAACGCCTCCGGGGTGCGTTGCGCCATCGGCAGCAAGTAGGTGGCCGTGAATGGCAAACCGTTCGATTCCAACTTCGGGCCATCGAGGCCGCCATATCGCGCGGAGAACATCACGTCGGGGTCGGCATAGTGGTTCAATTCTGTCAGCGACGCGAACACGTTGGCCAACTCGCCCGGTGGCGAGTTCGGGTCTTCCGGCGAGCCACAATAAACGAATGCCGCCACGTCCGCGTCGGCCATGTGGAACTTCGCCAAGACGCGGCGGATCGTATGGCCAAGGTCGAGGAGCATCCCGCCAGTTCCGCCCGTCGCGCTCGCAAACACGTAGATACTCGGCACCTTCGCTCGCGGCGTCAGCCCGGTTTGGTCGGCGGAAAGTTTGATCGCTTCAGGGTGAATCGCTGTCTGAATGTCGTTCTTCAGCCGTGCGGCGACTTTGAGATAATGGTCGAAAAATGCCAGTCGACCGAGTGCCCGCGAACCGTCCGCTGACAGCGAACGCGGCACAGAATACAGCACTTCGCGTGGCATCCATTCGAGAATTTGATCGAGCTGCTTACGGCGATAACCCGTAACCGGCTGCAGCGGTAAATGCAACACGTGTTCGGGTTGCAGTGCCGCATCGGAGCCATCGCTGTCGACCTTTTCGACGGTGTCCTGATCGATGTCGATGTACACGTAGCGGAAACTCGGCACTTGCTGCAAATCGCCGACGCGATCCAACAGGCGACAGCGAATCTGCTGAAGTGCCCGACGACCGAAACTGCCGACGCCGATGAGAATCGCAGGGCGGAGCACGCCTGCTTCGATCCGCGATACGGTGTTCGAGATGTTGGCTTCGGTTAGTTCCGAAACGCGGCGTGGTGACGGGGTCTTACCAAGTTTTTTCTCTTGCACGCTTTCTGGCAGAGCGGTGGATAGCGTTGGTACGGCAGTCGTCGGCAGCGGCGTCGATAGCCCTTGGAGTGTGCGAATAAATACCGCACAACTCGGGAAACGATCTTCCGGGTTCTTCGAAAGCGCCCGTGCCACGGCCGCACGATCCGCAGGCGGCAACATGCTGAGGTCCGGCGGCTCCGTCATGTGTTGCAGCGCGAGTTGACGAATGTTTTTGCCATTGAATGGCTTGCGGCCCGTGAGTAAGTCCACGTATACAATCGCAAGGCTGTACTGGTCGGACTGTTTTGAAATCTTGTTCGTGAACGTTTCCGGGGCGGCATAGACCGGCGTAACGCCGCCCATGAGTCCTGCCGAACTCTGACGTTCGAGATGCTTGACGAGGCCAAAGTCCGCCACCTTGACTCGGTCGCAGATCAAGAACAGATTCTTCGGCTTCACGTCCAAATGTTGTAAATTGTAGCGATCGATAAGGTGATCCAGTCCCTCGGCGGCATCGGCGAGGAACCCGAGCAATATGTCACGCGGGATACCGGCGCGGCCTTGCTCCTGATATTCGACGAAACAATCGTGGAGGCTTCGATCCGCCAGTTCCATTACGATAAGCAGTTCGCCACCGACGACTTCGATGCGGTCCATCGATAGCACGAACGGGTGCCGCACGGCCTTGACCCGCTCGAGTGCTTTGAACTCTTGCTCGGCTTTTACTTCGTCGCCATCGAGCGAATTGAGGTTACCGAACACGAACTTAATCGCTTTGTTCAGGCCGCCCGGAGCAATACACTTCCAGACCTCGCCGAAGCCACCGCTACCGAGCGGGCAAACGAGCGTGTAGCCAGGAATCGCTTCGTCGCCAGGTTCGCGTAACCCAATCATTGGACGTACCGTGAGGGTCTAAGTGGGCGATTGGGCGGAAAATTCTGTTTGCACCGAACGCATTCTGATGCGCCCGAAGAGTTTTCCACGCCGAAGGTTAGTTCACGACTGTCATTGCGTCAATTGACTGTGCAAAACAGCTAGGAAGGTCCGTTTCTCGCAGGGCGAGAATAGCCTGACACATTCGCGACCAAAGTTTCACGCCACAGCAAATTATGCCGAAGCGGGCCGTCAAAACTTTGGTTCCCGCGTCGATTACGACCGCCGAAATCGGACGTAAGTCGTTGCTGGGTTAAGTTGGTTCTGAAAATCGGGCATGAGTCCAGGGAAGGGTGGGTGGGTAGAGGCTGGACTCATTCACCGGCTACCCGGTCTGCGATGGGTTGCCGGGCATCGCGTAGCTGGGTATCGTTTGATTGCACAACACTCCCTCACGACGGGCTATCGAAAATGGCTGGTTTCCACACGCCTCCGCCTTCGGACGAACCGCGCGATCCGGTCGTCGAAGCTCACAACGCACGCATTGGGCTGTGGTTGTTCGCACTCTATGCGAGCGTTTACGCGGCTTTTGTGGCGATCAACGCCTTCTGGCCGCAGATGATGAACGCTATCGCGTTCGAAGGCCTCAACGTCGCCACGGTTTATGGATTAGGCCTCATTATCGGCGCATTCGTCGTGTCGCTGCTGTACGCTTTCGCCTGCCGCGTACCGGGGGACCGGTCGTGAACTACGAAACCTCTCCCACGGCGATTGCGGTCTTCGCGATGTTCGTCGGTGCCACGCTCGCGCTGAGTTTGTACCTTGGGCGGCGAACACGAACGGCAGCGAGTTACTACGCCGCAGGCGGTGGCGTCTCGTGGTTCGTCAACGGCATCGCCTTCGCGGGTGACTTCCTCTCCGCGGCGTCGTTCCTCGGCATCTGCGGCATGATCGCCTTCTACGGTTACGATGGTTTCCTGTATTCAATCGGCTACCTCGCCGGTTGGATCGTCGCGCTGTTAGTGATCGCCGAACCGCTCAAACGCCGTGGAAAATTCACCTTCGCCGATGCGATCGATAGCGAGTTCCAATCGCGAGGTATCAAGCTCGTTGCCGCAATCAGCACGCTCGTCGTTAGCTTGTTCTACCTGATCCCGCAAATGGTCGGCGCTGGCGTACTCGTGCGTCCGCTGCTCGGGCTGCCACATGCGGCAGGCGTCGTCATGGTCGGTGCGGTCGTCGTGTTCATCGTCGCCACGGCGGGGATGGCATCGACTACGTACGTGCAATTTCTCAAAGGTTCGTTGTTGCTGTTGTTCACCGGAATTCTGACGGTATTGATCCTCAATCGCGGGTTGAAAGTCGACAACAGCCCAGAAGCGAATTCGCCGCAAACCGTGGTCGTGAACAGCGATGGCATCAAGGTCGTCAATGGCGTCGAAGGGGGGCCGCTACGGCCCGTGGGGCACGTGAGCAAACTGCCGGGCGGCATCACAGAGACGGGGCCACTCGGGCCGCTCGAGTTCCTGAAAACCATCCGCGAAAGTGAAATCGTACTCTGGACGACAAAGAAACAAGCCGATGGCACGACGGTCTATTCGCCGAAACCGACATCGGGTGAAGCCGTCCTTCGCCCCGGTAACAGCCCAACATTTCAGGGGCTGGCGGGCAGTTCCACGGCGGCACGCTGGAACTTCGTATCGCTGATGTTGGCTCTCTTCTGCGGAACGGCTTCGTTGCCGCACATCCTCATCCGCTATTACACCGTTAAAGACGCCGCCGCTGCACGAAAGAGCACAATCGTCGGCATCGCGGCGATCGGCTGCTTCTATTTGCTCACGTTGTTCCTCGGACTCGGCGCGATGACGGGCGGCGCGTTGGACCCGAGTAACAGCAACATGTCCGCTCCGCTACTCGCAAAAAGTTTCGGCGTATTGCCGTTCGCGATTATCTCAGCGGTCGCGTTTACGACGGTACTCGGCACAGTCAGCGGGTTGATCGTTGCCGCATGTGGGGCGGTCGTTCACGATGTCATTGGCGGTTACCTGAAAATTGAACTCGCCGACGCGAAGAAGGTCTGGGCAGGCAAAATCGCGGCGATTTTCGTCGGAATCATCGCGGTTGTGTTGGGTATCGTGTTCGAGAAAATGAATGTGAACTTCCTCGTCGGCTGGGCGTTTAGCGTCGCCGCCTCTGCGAATCTCCCCGCACTCGTCATGATCCTGTTCTGGAAACGCACCACGAAACAAGGTGTAATTGCGTCGATTCTGTTCGGCATGATCTCATCGCTGGCGTGGATTTTGCTCAGCGGCGATACCTTCAAAGACGTGTACGGGCTATCGTCCGAGCAATCGATCGTGCCATTCAGCCAGCCGGGAATTGTCACAATCCCGCTCAGCTTCGTCATGCTCGTGTGTGTATCGTTGGCCACCCGCGGCAAACGGTAGCAGAGATAGCCTATTACGGCAGCAAGCCTGTTCGTGGCTTGGGCTTTGTTGTCGCGGGTTTGCCTTCGAGTTGTGGCAGAAGCCAATCGAGGCCGTCGAGGTTGTCTTGCAACCGTTTTTCGGCATCGTCGCTGGTGTGCCCGATGATGCCGATGGGCCCGGTGTAACCGCTCTCTGCGATCGTCTTCAAGAGACTCAAATCGAGATCGCCTTGGCCGAGTACGAGGATCTTTTTCCCGAGCTTATCGCCCTCTTTCACCATGCCGTTGAGGTTGAGGGCGTAGAGGTGCGGTTGCATTTTCTTGAGGAGTTCCGGAAAGCGGTCGATGTGATCGTGCCCATGATGCAAGTTGTAAACGATGCCGACGTTTTTCAGTTTGAGTTGCGCGATGATCGCGATTTGATTTTCCGGTTCGCCGAACCACGCTCCGTGGTTGTACAACCCGACGCTGCAACCAATCTTGGCTGCCGCTTCCGCGATGGGGCGAATCGCTGCGGCGTGTACTTCCACTCTTTTGGCTTGTTCCGCAGGCGTACACGCAATCGCGCCGCCGTGCATCGTTACCCAGAGTTGCGTGTGGATTTTGTGTTTCTCCAGCGCCGCCAAAAGAGTCTTCGCGTTCTCGTCCAAGCTCGCGGGAAACCAGACGGCACTCAGATTCACGCCTTCGCGTTTGAGGTAGCGAATTTCGTCGTCGAATGTCGGCAAATGTGTCGCACGCCAGTCGTAAGCAAATTGCTGGAAGCCGAGTTTGCGTAGCATGATCGCACGCTCTTCCGGCCCACGATTCTTGGTATCAAACGGCACGATGCACCACGCCCAAAGGTTCCCACGTGCAAACCGCTTCTCCTTCGGAGTTTCCGCATTTGCAAACTGCGGGAGACTGAGTGTGACGAAGAAGAGGAAACAGAATTTTCGCATGGCTGCCTCGAAACTATTGCGATATCGGTTCATTTATAAGGTTCGTAACTGTAATATTTCGGGCGATTGTCGAGCCTCACATGCAGCCACGATACTCCCGCACCGGCCGTGCTCAGCCACGTGGGCTTAATGCCGATACGATCGACCATCGCGTTACCTACCGTTTGCCAGAGTGCGTGCATCTGATGCTCGGGCGCGAGTCGTACGAATGCGGCCAGATGCCCATAGGCTTCGTGAGAAACAATCGGCCGGGGCGCGATTAATGTGGAATCTCCGCTGAGGTTTCCGAATACGACAACATCGGTATCGGCTTTAAGGAAATGCTCAGAGTACGCATCTGGCTCCGTCTCGCGAATCAATCGAGGGCTGTTCAGTAGGACGAATTCAAATGGTCGTCGCTTCGTGGCAAAGTTAACCGAAGGTGTCTCCCAGCGGAACGCGGTGTATGGTGCGTCTGCGAGTAGCAAATTAAACAGTTTGCGGAAAGTCGCGTCGTTCTGCAAGCTGCGAAGTACGTCTTCAAAACTGGCTGATCGTGCATTGAGATCGATCTGAAATCGCATACCTTCGGCGTCAGTCAGTTTCTCGCTGCGAGTCGTCCACATTATGCGATGACTTCTTTCACGACATGGCCGCCGGTGCCGGTGAGTCGTGCGTCGAGGCCGTTGTGCTTGTACGTGAGGTGTTCGTGATCAAAGCCAAGCAGGTGCATGATCGTGGCGTGGAAGTCGCTGACGTGGGCCTTGCCTTCAACGCCGCGTAGGCCGAACTCGTCGGTGGTGCCGTGCGTGGTACCGGCTTTGACGCCGCCGCCCGCCATGAGCATACTGAAGCCGAACGGGTTGTGGTCGCGGCCACTCGCGCCTTCACTCATCGGCGTTCGCCCAAATTCGCCACCCCAAATTACGAGCGTCGAATCGAGCAGCCCGCGACGCTTGAGATCTTTGATGAGCGCCGCCGTCGGTTGATCGGCCCGAGTACAC
>JAYSYI010000486.1:0-3665 GCA_043727665.1 Limnoglobus sp.
AGTCAGGCAAAAGGAGGCATTTCGTGAACGAATTCCGCGTGACCAAATACGATCCCATTCATCGCGATGCTCGCGGGCATTACAAACGCGATGAATGGACCTCGGCCAGCGATATAGGCAAAACCTTCGCTGGCGTCGTGCTCACGGAAGCCGAGTATCAGCGGGTCGAGGATGCTTACGCCACAGTGGCCGTCGCATTCATTCAAGAGGCCGAGGTTCATTCGCTAGCGGTCGATGGCCTGGAAAACAACGCGGATGTATTGGTGCCTTTCAGTGAAGGGTCGCTACTCGGCTTGGAAGTGATCGGTTCCGTCGTTCGGCGGATGCTGCGGGAAGAGTTCTGGTGCCGGCTGGAGGGCGCAGGGGCGTTCGTTCATATCGGACGCGACTATTATATGTACATCGGGGTTCCCTACCCGTGCCCCGATGAGCAGATGCTGGCTCAGAAACTCGGCCTGTTCGTCGAGCCGTTTGCTTCCCCATACATCGAACAAAGCGAATGATTCCGTAGGATCGTCCCGGTTGCGCCGCGTGGCCAATCGAGAAGGGAAAAACCATCGCCCACACGAAATGGTAAAGTCAAAAAGTTTTAGGCGATTTGACGTAAGTCAGAATTTGTGTCGTGCACGGAGTAACATAGAATTGCGCTCAAATGACATAGAAAAGGCGCGCAATGACATGGAAAAGGCGCGTCCAGTCGATTTTTGGTCGCATTCGGTCGGTACTTACGGCGATTGTCGAATCGATGGCACTTGTCGTAAACCATTTAATGAGTTGCAGATACGGCAAAATCACTCGAAACAGATCAGCGAGTTGTGATCAAAAAGTGTCTTTTGAGACCGAAAAATACCCGAAAAACCGGTTTTTGCGTCTCCGGAATTGTGACTTACGTCGATTCTGAGAGAGAGTTATGCGAAACCGCAACGGCGTTTCATATCATTTCCCAAGATACGCCCATCACTTTATGGAGAGCAAAGATGACCCCGCTTCAATCGATTGTGGCCGCCGGTACGAAACTCTGGCTCGATTCGGTCGATCCCGTTGAGATCGCAGCTAACCGTGCGTTCGGTGCCACCGGTGCAACCTCGAACCCGATTATCATCTCGGACCTGCTCAAAACGGGCCGATTCGACGCCGACATTGCTGCCTTCGCCAAGCAAGGCCTCGACGATGAAGGCATCGCGTGGGCCATGACGAACCAACTCGTGAAGAACGCACAAGATGTGTTCGAACCGGTCTGGAACGAAACGAAAGGCAACGATGGCTGGGTGAGCTTCGAACTCGATCCGCTCCTCGAAGACATCGCCCGCAACGTGCCCGTCGCCGAACGCACGAAAAGCTACATCGCACTCGGCAAAAAGTGGTCGGCCGGGCACTGCAACCGCATGATCAAAGTCCCTGCCACTCCGGGCGGCCTCGGGTGCATCGAAGAACTCGTCGCGGCGGGTGTTGCGCTCAACGTCACGCTCATTTTCAGCGAACGGCAGTACGTGGCCGCCCGCGATGCCTGCGCCCGCGGTGCTGCCCGTGCCAAGGACAAAGCTGCGGTGAAGACCGTGTTCAGTATCTTCGTCAGCCGCGTGGACGTGTACACCGAAAAGGCTGTGCCGACACTGATTCCCGCCGCACAAGGGATGGTTGGGATCGTCAACGCGAAACGCATCTGGAAGATGAACAAAGATTATTGGGCAACGAAGGGCTTCGCTCGCGATCAGGAGATGATCTTCGCCAGCACCGGCACGAAGAAGAAAACCGACGATGCGTGGAAGTACGTCGAGGCGTTCGCCGGCTCCGACATCGAAACCAACCCACCCGGCACGAACAAGGCCGTGCAAGAGAGCGGACGAACCTTCACGGCACACATTCACGAACTGCCACCCGCCCACGTCCTCGCGGACATTGACGCGAAAGTCGACATCACGGCACTCGAAGAGACGCTGATGTCCGAAGGTCTGGCAAAATTCGCCGACCCGCACAAAGCGCTGATTCAACTGATCGCCGACAAGAGAGCCGCGTTAACAAAGTAAAGATAACGCAACGACAGATTTGACAGTCGCAAGGGCCGAACTAGGTTACGTTCGGCCCTCGTTCGTTTTGCGAGCAATTGTTCCGTTGAAGCGTTTTCGACGGTCGGGCCATGGTTGTCATCAGGGGTTCCCTGTCATGGTCCCGTTTCGCGCCCTGTTGAGTTCCTTTTTCGCGATCGGGATCGTACTCGTCGCATGTTTCCAAGCCTATTGCGGGGAAATCGACGAAGCCACCGTGCGGCGTCTGGCCCGCCCCGGAGCGTTCAGTGCCGACCTGCGTGGCAAGGCCGCATTTCGCGTTCCCGATAAATTTCGCATGGTCACTGAAGATAAACTCGCAGAGTTCGCCGAAATTCTTAACGTGGCGCTCATAGGCGACGAAGTCGGCGTCGTGATACCGAACGACAAAAATGGCTGGCTTTGTCTCGTTTTGATGCCGAAAGAAGACCCACTAAAAGGCTTCGACAAGAAGAACCTTGAGGAACCCACCGTCCGCGATGCACTCATGCAGTGGCAGCGCGACTTCGCCGAAGCTCGACGCAACCGCGTGGGTAAAGGAACACAATCGGCGAAAGTCGTCGGTTGGACGCACCCGCCAGTCTACGATGCCGAAAAGAAGCGATTGATTATGGGCGTGCGAATGGAACCCGAGAATGGCAACAGTCGCTCCGCCGTCGTCAGCTATCAGATTTACCAGTACGGCAACGACGATGAGATCGTCTGCTTAAACACGATGACGACGAGCGATAGCTGGGACAAAGCTGTACCAGAAGTACAAAAACTCGCCAACGAAATCACGTTTCTGAATCGCCCGACCGCGGAAGCGGCGGAATCGGCCAACATGATGTATTACATCCAAATTGCAGGTGGTGGCATCGTCGGTGCGATCGTGGTGATGTTCCTGTTTCGCAAAATGTCCGCTTCGAAATCGTCGTCTTCGCCTCGCACACAACGCCGTACGCCTTCGATGCGATCCGGAAATTGATTCGTTTGGGTAGGGGCCGGGGATGCCGCTTTCGGCGACATCCCCGCTGCCCGTCCCAGCGGTTCCTTCCTTCAATATCCTCGCCAGGAATCGAACCTAGCCTGCAACTTTCGTAGAGTCGCGTGCAACCAACACACCCCGAGGATGTCGCTCCACGCAACTATGGACATCGCGAAAGGAGCAAGGTTCGCGGCTATTTCGCTTCGTGGTACATTGCGAACCCGATCATCATCTCATTCCACGTTTGCGTGCCCCAGCGGACCTTCGAAGCCGGGTCGGGGTTGAACGGATTGCTCTTCGAGTTGTCGTAGATGGCGGTGCATTCGATTCGAGACTTCGCCGGGATCGTGCGGGCTTCACGGAACTCGTAGCTGGCCTGCCAGTTGAAATCGTACTTCGGCACGTTCAGCAGCACCTCGCGTTTGCCATCGGGAGTAATCAGATCGTAGCGGAACGACTTGCCGCGAAGGTGCATGTGTGGCGTTAGCGAAAGCAGCGTGACGGACGTGTCGAAAGTTTGCTCCGAAAGCACTTCGTGTTTCGCAACACCAGCGGGGATTAGGAACTTCGGGTTGTAGATCGCGGTGCTGTAAAGCTCGTGTTTCGGCGGTTTCTTTGCGTAAATGATGCCGATCATCGATTGATCGACCCCC
>JAYSYI010000487.1:0-3657 GCA_043727665.1 Limnoglobus sp.
ATAGCCCAAGTAACGGGCCGTGTAGTTGAGCTTCTTTGCGGAACCGTCTTTGTTTCCCGGCGAGATCAGTTCCACGGCCGCGATCAGACGCCCATTGCGTTCGATGTAGACGCTCGTTTCGGCTTCGATGGTTGCAACCTGCCCTTCCCAATCGGGCTGGAAAGGGTCGAATTCACCTGATTCGAGCGTGTTCTGTGTGCCGCCGTTCGTCTGCCGGACGGAAACATCGGGTTGCCCCGGCGGATCGTCGATGGCTATGATCGGGCTGGAGCCGATGTAAGCGCGGAAACCTTCCGGCAACTTCGTTTTGATGTCGTCGCAGATGTTGACCATCCAGTAGATGTGCAACCCCGACCAGCCCCGCCGCGTCGTCCAATCGTGTAGTGGCATCGCGGTATCCTTCTAATGTCCCACAGAACCGAAGAGCTTTCCGCCGTCGAACAGCATGTAGCCGTTGGCCGTTAATGCAAGACCCAACAGTGCAAGCACGATGCTGGCGTAGAACGCCCAACGCTTGCCAGAGAGCATCGCGACCGAGGCGAGCACGATCGAGATTTGCAGCAAAACTTCGGCAAAGTCGAAGTACGGGTCGCGGGTGTGCGAGTCGTCGCGTAGGTGTTCGTGATCTTTCGCTTCCTTCGAAATGGTCTCTTTTTCCGTCTTGTACTCGTCGAGTTTGGCCTTGATGCGCGCCAGCGATTTCAACGCTTTCGCCTTCGCTTCTGGGCTGACGTTGCCATCGAGATCACGTTCGATTCGCTCGGATTCATTGATGTACAACGCTTCGCGGATCGCCTTCGATTGGTACTGCGCCCAGCTATTACTCGCTTTTTGTTGCTCCATCAGCATGTCTTTGCTCGCATTGTTCCCTCCGGCAGCGGCAATCGCTAACACGACTGCGTAGATGGCCACGGACAGCGCAACCATCTTGGTGAACGGATCCTCCGCACGTTCTTTCGCTTCGTGTGGATTCGGCAGTTCGATTTCGGCCATGATTCATACCTCGGAAGAGTAGCCAACTCGAGACAAAGAATAGGTAATCGAATCTGGTATCAGAAGCCACCCCGAAAGCGGTTTATCCGACCCAGTGGCCGCTGGCCCAGGTTTGGTCGCGAACGAATGCCAGGGCGTCGGTGGCGGTGAAGATGCCGTCCCAATTGGCGGGTTCGGATAACGTTCGCAGGTTCGCTTCGAGTTCGCTGTGTTTCGCGGTGCCGGTGATCGTGCTCGGGATTCGGCTTTCCGCGAAGCAGAATTGCATCCCGAGTGCGGCAATGTCCCAACCGTGGCTCCGGCAGTTCGCGGCCGCAGTCTGGCACGCATGTCGAATATCGGCGTTTGCCGGGTGCCACTCCGGAGGCCCTTGTTCGGTGAGCAACCCCATCGACAACGGGCTGGCATTCAGTACCCCGACGCCGTGGCGTTCGGCAACCGGCATCAGTTCGGTCATGAGCCGAGTGTTCTGCAAACTAAAGTGACAATACGAGATCACGACATCGAGGTGGCACCGTTCGATCGCCCGCGCCAAAAGTCCGAGGGGATACGCCGACATGCCGACGAAACGGCACTTGCCCTCCGCCTTCAATTTGTGCAAAACCTCTGCCGTTTCGATGAAGATTCGCTCGTAGTCGTCGGCGTACTCGATGTCGTGGGCTAGCAGAATTTCCACGTGATCGGTACGTAACCGTCGCAAGGACGCTTCGAGCGACGATCGCATTCCGGCCGCTGAAAAGTCGAAGCGGTCCCGTGTGATTCGCCCCACCTTCGTGCCAATCATCACCTTGTCGCGCCACCCGCCGGACAGCACTTCGCCGAGGATTTCCTCCGATTTTCCTTCGCCGTAAAACGCAGACGTATCGATGAAGTTGATCCCGGCATCGATTCCCGCATGGATCGTCGCCGCTGCATCCGCCACCGAAACGGGGCCGTATTGCTGGCCAATCGCCGCGCCGCCCATCGACATCGCCGATACCGAAAGACCCGTATTGCCGAGTAGCCGCATTTCCATCGGAACCTTCTTTCATTCCGTCGAGCTTTCGTCTCGCCGCGCGTGTCAGCGGATTTCCCATGACACTTGGTGCGAGCCTATGATACAGTCATGAGACTCTCGTTGGGCACTCGCGGCCCGTCGAGCACTCTTCCCATTTCGGAGGGCGTCACATGACGACGACACGGATGTATTCGCGATGGTTGTTCGGCATCGGCGGTGCGCTGCTTGTTGTAGGTACGGCGTGCGAGTCTCGGCCGCGCGATCCGGTGGCCGTTGCCAGCAAGCGCGACCCGAACGCGCCGTTACCGGGTTTGCCGCAAGACCCGAAATCGACGGTGCCGCGCCCCGACCCGGCGATGATCGATTTTAACGTCGAAACGAACACGCTCACGCTTTACGATCTGCCCGATCGCGACGCGTCCTGGATGCTGGTAACGGGTTGGAATGCGAAGGGCGAGCCAATCGGGATGACGCACTGGTTCATGGACGAAGTCGACGAAGAGGCGACATTCTTGTTCTACACAACGAAAACCGGAACCGCCTCGCCGCGAATTACGTTACGCGATGTCCGCAACGCGCGGCGTGACGACTTGGTCAACCGTTAGTCTCTGTGCCGACTTTCTTCGCGACGCTCGCGGTTACGCCGACTGATGCCCGGCGTGTAGTTCGTTTGCAATGCCGCAGACGGCGGCTTGCTCAACCCGACGGCAACCTTCATCCGGGCGACGATCAGTTCCATCAAGTTTTTCTGCGAATTGTCCAACCCCGCTGGGATTGGCGTCGATAGCGGCGCGACGAGATTCTTCATGCTAATGACTTCGCCGGGCGGTCGCGTTGTCGAAACCGGTTTGCCGTCTGGCCCGAGGTAACTAACCGGCGTGCCCGCACGCGGGGCGGCCGGAGCAAAGCTACTCCCCACCGGCTGAAGCGACGCCCGCCCCACCGGCGTCCCACCCGCCAACGGGGCTTGCGCCGAAGCTGAAAGCGATAGCGTAAACACCCCAAGAACCGCGAATAACCGGGTGCGAAACATCGGCAACTCCCCTGAACAAAAGGCATATCCGCGTCTTATGCCGATGCCGCCGCAAAATGTCAAACAGAATTCACGAAAACCGCAGAAGAGACGCTCGCCAGAACAGTGAACGCGGGACGCTCTGCCGGAGCTGCTGAGCCGCTTTCGCAGTAAGCCCAGAACGGATTTGCACCGTTGACCTCCCCGCGCCCACCACACCGTTGTTGTAGTGTCTGGAGGTGTTTTAGCTGCGTAGTAATGTGAAGCAGGCAACGGGCGTACCTGCCCTGACCAGCGCATAGCCCGCCGCTCCGACCTTTTTCGGCCATGTGTGTGGCGGTGAACGGAAACGCCAAAACTCGTCGCCAGCCTGAGACAACCGCTTGACCTGCTGCCATTTCGGATGAATGACTTGCCGACCGAGTTCGGCTTCAATCGCATCGATTGCAATTGGCTCAACCAGCCAGGCCGCCGGGCATGTTTCCATCTGCGATCTCCCGGACGGTCGTCCGTGGGCTTTCCGTCATCGTCGGATTCGTAGGCCGTGGCCCTGCATTAGCTCGTTGACTTCGTCGCGTGTGATCCACGGCAAGTCGCCGGGGATGCTGTGCTTGATTGCGCCCATTGCTGCGCCGGTGTCCAAGCCGAGTGCGAA
>JAYSYI010000488.1:0-3655 GCA_043727665.1 Limnoglobus sp.
GATCCGACCGAACGCGCGATGAAGAAAGTGTTGCCGCGTTTCTTGCACGAACTCGTTGGCAACCCGATCGTCGGTTACCGCTTCGAACCGAGTTGGTACACGCCATCGGTCGTCGAGATCGCACGGACGATTTACGACGAACGTAGCTTCGACAAAATGCCGATTCTCGCCGATGCGCTCCTCGATGCCGATTGCGATGAAGAAGCGATCTTGCGGCACCTGCGCGGCCGCGAAACGCACACGAAGGACAAGCCCGTTCACATGCGCGGCTGCTGGGTGCTCGACCGGATTCTGTTCCCAGCCGACCTGCTATTCGGCGACTCGCCAGTCGAAGATATACCTCCGCCGGCGAAGAAGCCGCGTGCCCCACGTAAGAAGCCGCAGTAAACCGAAGGCATCACGCGATGCCGAGGGCTTTCTTCTTGTCGACGATGAACGGCATGTGGTTGTTGATGTGGTTGATGCCCATCTGAATGATCTTTTCGAGCGTCACCGGCCCTTTCAGGCTATGCATTCCGGTCCGCTGCAATTGCTCTGGCGTCAGCTTCCCGATGATCCGACCCATGGCCGTGCGCGTGGCATCGATCACCGCGAGTTCCTCGCCGATGTCGCGATCCTGATAGTGCAGTTCCTTCGCGAACAGATTCTCATCGGCGGCCAGAAACGGCGGGTTATCGAGCGCCAGAACGCGCTTCATTCGCTCGACGAGGATCGGGTCGAAGTCCGCAAGGTGCGCAACGACTTCGAGTGTGCTCCACTTGCCCGTCACAGGGCGCGCCAGCAGTTGATCGTGCGACATGCCCAATACGGCGGCACGCAAGTCTTTGGCACCTTTGAGGTACGCAGCAGCATATTCAACGGCAGTCGGCATGAGATTCTCCGGTTGGGGGGAAATTTACCTTCGCTCCGCGTCTTGCACGCCGAGCATGACCCCGGCGAGGCCGAACGGCGCGATCGTGTTGCGGGGCCACTGGCTACTGTATGTTTTGGCCAGATCGAGTTTGCCGTTTTTCAGTGCGGTGTGTCGCGCTAAGTGCAGGCGACCCCATGCGTGACCGAGGCGGAACTTCTTGAAGTCCGCGAGGTCTGCGGGTATCTCGGCGGCTTCGTCGGGTGGTTGCTGGCCGCGATCCGCGGCGAGTTTGTTCCGCAAAATCTCGGCCCGCGCCCAGGCCTTCAAACCATCGTCGGAGATGAGTTTCGCGAAGTCGTCGGCTTGATCCGCCACGCCGGCGCGGGCGGCGGATTGTGCCAATCGCACGAGCGTGATCGGGGGAATCGACGCGTCTTTCTTTTTGCCTTCTGCGGCCGCGATTCGCACGGCCTCGTCGACGAACTCGCCGGGCTTGTCGGACCACTCGGCCGCGAGTGCCAAGGCACGCAACCGCGAATCCGCACGCCCCGGCCGTGTGGCAATCGCCTTCGCTTCGGACGGGTTGTTTTTCAACATCTGGAATGCGGTGTACGCCTGCCGTGTGCCATCGGAAATTTCCCCCGTCGATGTCGGTGCCGATGCGAGCGATGGCCCCTTGATCGGCGGATCGAGCGCGAGCCACAACGCCTGTGCGGACACCGGTGTCGGGGCCGGTTTCAGCGTCCCCGGCGAGAGGGCTTTTTGCAGCTTTTCGCCGATCTCCTTTGCCGTCGCCATCTGTCCGGTTCGCAGGCATTCGAGGCCGATTTGCGCCTCGGCTTCGTACTGTTCGAGTTCCGCAAACGCAGCAGGCAGGTTCGAACGCAACACTTCGATCTGGTTCACTTTCAAGAGTTCGCGGGCCGCCCGGCGGAACACGGCGGTGCGCAGTTCGAAGTCCGCACGCGAACTTTGCAGCCCCTGCACCACGCGGCGAAACTGCCCCTGCACGCCTTCTTCCTCGGCTTTGCTCGGTCGCACTTTCGCGCGAGAATTGCCACTCTGTTGCGGTAACCACGTGAGTTTCCGTTGGTCGATGACATCGACGCCTTCGCCGCCGAGCATCAGCACCGCCACCGCCAGTTCGCCGTAAAGCATCTCGCGTTCGGCGGTCTTCGGTGCCGCATTCAGGTCGGCAATTGCCGCGTTGAAGAACTCGACCGCACGGTCGCGATCTTTCTTATCTTTGCCCGCACGCGCTTCGAATTCGCCTGCGGACAATCGCAATGTGGCGCGGTAAAGTGGCAGTTCTTTCAGCTCGTCGGCATCGATCGCTTTCACGATATCGTCGATGATTCGCAGCTCTTTGGTTTCCGTACTGCGTCGATTCCGCATGATGACCATCGTCGTCATTGCGGTGATGGCGAACAGCACGACGGCGGCGATCTTCACGTAGAACGAGGTCGGCCGCGGCTCGTATTCTTGTTTGAACACGCCCGTTTGGCGGAGCGCTTCCCCGGAAACCATGCGGGCTTGTTTGGCATCGGTGACGCCTTCGAGTTCTTCGACTTTCGCCTGACTCGGCCGCCCGCCCAAACTGTCGCGCCAGTCGGCTTTTTTGAGTTCCTTTTGTTCCGGCACCTTCTGGCGATGTTTGCAATCAGGGCAAAGTGTGTTCTTGCCCTGCGTGATCCACGGCACGTCCCACGCGAAATCGCAGATGGCGCACTTCATCTGAATGATGCGCGCATCGACGGGCACGTTGCTGGCGGCATCGGGATCGTCGGCAAATGCCTGTGCCGCCGTCGTTTCGGCATCGATCTTCGCGGGTGCTTTCACGACGGGCTTCGGTGCGCCGTTCGCCGACGGCGTAACGACAAACAGCTTGCGGCAGTCCTGATTCGCGCACGTCACCTTCTTCCCGACGAAGTCGTCCTTCAGCCGGTATGGCTTTTCGCAGAAGGGGCACTTGGCGTCGATCGCCATATGGGGAGTCCTGGCAGATGACGGGAGACGAAACCGACGCAAGGTCGTTCTACGCATTATGACCGCACACCCCACGCACGGCAATCGCGTTTTTGACGTGTCCGAATCGACGTAAGTCCGAATTACGAACGTATGTAACATCAACTCAAAGCCCACGGACGAACGTCCGTGGGAACTTCCTTAATCAAAATTCGCGTGCCAAACCAGACTCGCCAATCCCGAGTAAGAGCTGCAAAAACCGACACTTCGCCCGCAACGGATGGTACACTTTGGGCGACGGCCGATCAGCGAAACGATTTTTCGACAATGGATTTGACTTCCGTGCAGGAAACGATCACAATAAACAAATACGACTGGGATTCGATTCTGTTTTATGGCCTGTCTATTCAACGTGGACAGACCTTGTTCAATCCAGACAGAACCACCAGTCGAAATACACACAGTTAATTTTTTATATTAGCTAGTTCCGCGGCCGGAGGTTAGCGCGTGGTGATTGACATCGTGCTGTTTATGGTAATGTTCGTCATTCTCGCAGGCGGGGTCGCGACATTCATGGCGGCCCTGATCGCCGTCGCTCGGTGCGTGTTCGGCGTACCGACCGTGCCCGCTGTCCCTGCCGCCGGAAGCACGGGCTGTATCGACACGCCCTTCCTGGTGCTCGGAGATTGTGGGGCGGGCGGCGATGCCGGGTGTGGAGGCGGAGACGGGGGCGGATGCTGACGCCGCCCCAGGAACGTTAGGCGATCCTAACTCGTTACTGTCGTTGGATTTGCGTCGCGATTCTTGGCTCGGTACGTAGTCTCTCCGCGAGCCGTC
>JAYSYI010000489.1:0-3650 GCA_043727665.1 Limnoglobus sp.
CTTATCGGGTTACTATTACCTGCCGTTCAGAAGGTTCGAGAAGCGGCCGCGCGAATGAAGTGTTCGAACAATCTCAAACAGATTGCACTCGGCGAGCACAACTATCACGATGCCTATCAGAAGTTGACGCAAGGATTCGAAACCGAAGGCAAGCAGATTCGCGCGTCGGACAGTATGCCTTTCCATCGTCGCCAATGCTGGTTCATGTTGGTGTTGCCATACATCGAACAGGGCAACCTTTACAACAACTATTTCTCCGACCAAACCGATTATGTGTTTTACACGCCAGCCGCGATCCAAGGTGCGATCGTTTCGATGATGTCGTGCCCATCGGACGGTTCGTCGCCCGGTAAAGGTGCCAACGGCACCACGACTGGTTTTCAAGGCAACTACGGGGTTTCTGCAGCGGGCCTGACGTGGAACACATCGCTCTCGCCAGCAGTCGCGACCCAAGTGGACATCACGGCCGGTGATAGCGGTGGTATCTTCTACCGCGATTCGGAAATTCGCTTGGCCACGATCACCGACGGTACCTCGAACACCTTGCTAGCCAGCGAAGGCGTCATTCGCGGGAACGGCACAGCGACATGGGGCGAACTCGGCGGTTACTGGGGTGGCGCGCCGCACGGTGCGTACGGCTTCTCAACGTTTCAAGCCCCGAATACTACGGTCCCGGATCGCGTGTATTCCTGCAAATCGACCACGTTCCCCAACACTCCTTGCGAAAACGGCAACGCGGGTGGCCTCGCAGGCCGATGGAATTTCGCACGCAGTTTGCACACGGGTGGCGTAAATGCAGCACTCGCAGATGGGTCCGTTCGGTTCATCCGAAACTCGATCGATCTGCAAACATGGCGCGCACTCGGAACGCGTAACGATGGCCTTGTCTTGGGCGAATTCTGATTCCAATACCGATTGAAACGAGATGCAAACTCTTGCGGCTCGCTTTTCGCGGGCCGTATTTCTTGCGAAGCCTTATAGAGGATTTTTTCGAATGCGAACATCGATTTCGACGCATGCACTGATTATATGTATCAGTCTCTTCGCGGTGGGTTGTGGTGGCGATAAAGGAGCGCGACAATATGCGATTTCTGGTATCGTCAAGTTCGATGGAGAGCCGATCAAAGAAGGTCGAATTACCTTCCGCAAAGCCGACGGTCCTGCCGGGCAGTCGTTCTCCGGACCGATCACCGATGGCGCTTACGATTTGAAAGCCGAACCCGGCGCGATGGTCGTCGAGATTATCGCTTCGCGATTGATCCCAGGCAAATTCGACAAGTCGAATGGTACACCCGAGCCGGTTGGCGAAATGTACATTCCCAAAAAGTATAACGCGGCCACCACGTTAAAAGCCAATGTCGAAGCCAAATCGAACACGATTCCATTCGAACTGACGAAGTAACATCACGCGGGGCGCATTGTTATCTGATGTGCCCCGCATTGGATATTCTGATTACTTCACCTTGCTAAATTCTTCCTGAAACTTCACCCAATCGAATGCGGCGAACTTCTTTTGCCTTGCCGCGAGAACTTCTCCGGCTGTGACGGGTTCCTTCTTGTCGGTCTGTGCGGTGGCTTCGCGGACATTCTTCGGCAGGAAAATCGCGAGTGGTTCGAGCTTGTCCGCATCGCTCGTTAACGTCGTTCGCAGCGAGCGATACGCCCATGTGAGGTGCATGACGGCTTCGGTGTCGCCACGCCATTTCTTGTCGGCGATCGCTTTCTCGATCTCGCCGCGAAGTGCGACAGTAGCATCGGTAGAGTACATAAATTCTTTGCCGTTGGGCTTATACCACGCGATCATTTCCGACGACGCCTTCTGGACTTCCGCCGTATCGCCGAACGGTTTGGCGAGCGATGCCTTCTTGACGGCCCCCCACTTTTCATCGAACGCGGTGCCCAGCCCGGCATTCGTGGCAATCACGGCGGGAAGTGCGGACACCCACGCTTTTAGTGGAGGGCGGCCGGGTACGCCTTCGTAGCCGCGTTCCTGACGGTCGCTGGGAATTTTTAAATCGTGATGGCAGGCGTAACAGTCGAACCGTGCAAAATCGAGCATATGGCTTGGGTTCTTAATGCGTTCCAAAGCATCGGCTTGAAGGAGTTTCATCTCGGCTAGCATCGAAGCAATCGCCCCTGCCGCGATGTGACGGGCGGTGTAGTTATCGCTTTCTTCGGTGCGATATTGAAACAAGTCGTAGGCATCGGTCGGCTTGTTTTTCGCCATTGCGGCGAGGTACGGAATCTTCGCTGGATTGTTCCAGTGTTTCGGTTCGCCTTCGATGAACGAGACGAGTTCGAACGGCGGTAGCGGCGGGTGCCCGGCGGCGTACATTTCGTGCGTGACGACTTTGCCTTCATCGGGGTTACCGACGTGGCACGATGCGCACATCTCCGCCTTCGCAAGCGGATCGCGAAGGTTGCGCTGCCCCTTTTCTTCCTTCACTTTCGGCGTCATCGAACGCCATGGGATCTCGTTCTTACCCGTAGGATCGCCTTTGTAATGTGCGACTTGCCACTCGGCACCGACGCCATGACAACCGAGGCAGCCGACGCCCACATCGTTGTTGCGTGCAAAATCGGTTGCGAGTTTGCCGGCCTTCTGCGTCGGCTTCATGTCGGTTGCGTGACACGTCAAACAACGCACGTCGTTCTGAACGCGGTATTCCGGATTGCCGAATTCGAGGCTCTTCTGCATGATCTTGGCGATGGGGTTCACGGTCGGGTCGAGCACCGCAAACGCCTTACCGTGCGGGTCGTTTTCCTCCCACACAATGCTCTCGTCGAGGCGAATAAATTCGTGCGATTTGAACTTGTTGACGAAGTCGCGTACACCGCGCTGGTCGGCCCCGGAGTGACACGCTTTGCATTCGGCGATGCTGGCCGATGCGTTGTGAATGTCGGCCACAACCATCGGCTTCGCCGCAACTTCGGCGGGCGGTTGACTGACGCCGCTTCGTGCCAGAACCACCAGCGCCACGGCAACGCTGGCGACGATCCCTGCCCCTCGGAATGCTCGTGCGGTCATCGGTCGGCCTTTGCGTTGTGTGTCAGATCGTACATCGCCCGGATCGCTTCGTACGTTTTCTTCGGGTCGTAATCTTTCGGACTATCGTAACGATCTTTGGACTTCGAATCGAATGCAATCGCGGTGCGTAACTTTAGAAGCGCCGGTTTCCACGACGCAATCGCCGGTGGACCCGATGAACCGCCAGTGCCATGATAAATCGCCGTGAACGCGAGTGTGTGTTGAGCGGCAAAGTCCCAATCGTAATCCTTGAGTGCTGTATGATTGGCGTTTAACGCACTTTCGGCGATCATACCACCGAGCCGCGTGAGTGTCTCGGCAGACAGATTTTCGGAGAAGCCGCCACGCTGGAAGCGAACCAAAATCGCGTCGAGTTCCGCCGTTGCGGTCTCGGCGAGTTTCGCGATTTTGGCGGGGTCCGGGTTCGTCGTCTCCATCGCAATTCGCAGCTTTTCGAGTGCGATCAGCGGAGAAATCGTGTCGCCTTGCGACAGCATTTGCGACGCTTGCGGGACGAGTTTCGCGAGCGATAGATACCAGACCTGCCAACCTGGAACGCCGATGGGCCGAATGCGGTCCGCACCGGCGCTACGTGGGAAATCCGGGTTCAGACCCTGATGGC
>JAYSYI010000490.1:0-3632 GCA_043727665.1 Limnoglobus sp.
TCGGCTTCAATCACTTTCGCAGTCAGCAACGACGACTGCCGGTACGCTGCCGATGTGACGATGAGCCGGTGCAGTTTCTTCGTCGACCACTTCAGGCGAACGAACTCGGTGGCGAGCCAATCGAGCAGTTCGGGGTGCGTCGGCAGCTTGCCCATCAGGCCGAAATCGTTTTCGGTTTCGACGAGGCCGCGCCCGAAGAACTGCTGCCAGTAGCGGTTGACGACGACGCGCGCCGTCAGTGGGTTCTCCGGCGAAACCAGCCATTTCGCGAGGTCGAGGCGCGTGCGACCCGACGGGCGGACCGCAAACACGCCGGGAGCATCGGGTTGCACAACCTCGCCGGGGCGGAGGAAGTCGCCGCGAATCTGCACGAACGTCGGGCGCGTTTTCAGCATCTCCCGGATCGCCAGTGTCGTCGGGATTGCGCCCTGGACTTTCTGAATCTCCGCCTTGATTTTGTTCACGCCCGGCACGTCGCCCGTTACTTGTAACGCCGCGATTTGCGTTTGTAGTTCCGCGATCTTCTTCTCCAAATCGGGCGAACCCCCGAGTGCGATTGTCGGCTCTTCGCAACTGTTGAAGTATGCGTACAGGCGATAATAATCCTTCTGCGAAACCGGGTCGTATTTGTGGTCGTGGCACTGCGCACAACCGACCGTGAGTCCGAGCCAGACGGCCCCGGTCGTGTTCGCACGATCGATCGTGCGTTCGACGCGAAACTGCTCCGGGTCGGTACCGCCTTCTTCGTTGAACGACGTGTTGCGGTGAAATCCCGTGGCAACCTGTTGCGTTTTCGTAGCACTCGGCAACAGGTCGCCGGCGAGTTGTTCGATGGTGAATACATCGAACGGTTTGTCGTCGTTAAACGACTGAATCACCCAGTCGCGGTACGGCCAAATTGAGCGTGCGCCATCAATGGTGTAGCCGTTGCTGTCCGCGTATCGCGCGAGGTCGAGCCAGTGCCGCGCCTGGCGTTCTCCATAATGCGGCGACGCGAGCAACCGGTCGACAAGCGTCTCGTAGGCTTCTGGCGAAGCATCATTCGCATACGCTTCCACTTCCTTCGGCGTTGGCAACAATCCGATAAGGTCGATCGTCACGCGGCGAATCTGCGTCGAACGATCTGCCTCCGCCGCGGGCTTCAAACCGCGTTCGTGGCGTTTCACTTCCAGAAAACGATCGATGGGATGGCCGTCACTGCCCGGCACCGTTGGCCGAATCGGCTTTGCGAACGACCAGTGCGGCGCGTACTCGGCCCCTTCCGCAATCCATCGCGTCAGCGTAGCGATTTGCGATGTTGTCAGCGCGTCGCCGGAAGTCGCGGGCGGCATTCGGGTGTCGTCGTCCGCGGGCAATTTTAGGCGAGCGAGCATCTCGCTTTCGGCCGGTTTGCCGGGTAGAAATGCCATTTTGACGATTGCCTTGGCACGATCGTCGAGCCGCAACCCCGATTTCTGCGTGCCAGGCCCGTGGCATTTGAAGCACTTATCGACGAGAACCGGGCGAACATCGCGATTGAAATCGACCTTCGCCGGTTCCACCGCAACCGCCACAGAAACGCCGACCATTGCAATCAACAAAGCTAACGCGAATCGCATGGGGAAACCCGGCAGGGTGCATAGCAGAGGGAAACTCATTGTGACACGTCGCAACATCGACCGCAAGTTGCGAAATTATGATCTTCAGGGATCTCAGATGAAAGGCATTACCCGCCCTTTTTCGAGGAAGCGGTTCGGTGAAAAGGGCATCGTGCTCACTTCTTACCTCTCATTTTCCTCCCGTACGCTGCCCGTTTTCCGTAACATCATCTTAAGCCCATAGCCTGCCCAAAATCCTCTCGCTTTTGCAGTCGTTTCACCGGTTTGCGGTTTTTCGGCGATTTCGTATCATCCACGCAAACGACCACCTGAGATGAGGACCGTCGATGTCGAGCTTACCGTCGAAACCGATCAAGAAATTGCTCGTGGCGAATCGCAGCGAAATTGCCATCCGCGTGTTCCGCTCGTCGCACGAACTCGGCATTCGCACCGTGGCGATTTACTCGCACGAAGACCGCTTCGCATTGCACCGATTCAAGGCCGACGAAGCCTATCGCGTCGGTAACCCCGGCGAGCCGATCCGAGCGTACCTCGATATTCCCAGCATCGTGGCGCTCGCCAAAGACGTCGGCGTCGATGCGGTCCACCCTGGCTATGGGTTCCTGTCCGAGAATGCGGATTTTGCGCGGGCCTGCAACGAAGCGGGCATCACATTCGTTGGCCCAAACCCGACGATTCTCGGCCAACTCGGGGATAAAGTCTCGGCACGCGCGATTGCAAAACTCGCGAACGTGCCGATTCTTTCCGGCAGTGACAAGCCGGTGTCATCGATCGACGAAGCGAAAGTGTTGGCGGAGAAACTCGGCTACCCGGTGATGGTGAAGGCGGCGATGGGCGGTGGGGGCCGCGGGATGCGACCGGTGTTTTCCGCAGATAAACTCGCAGATGCGATCGAGTCCGCACAGAAGGAATCGGCGGCCGCGTTCGGCGTCTCCGACGTCTTCCTCGAAAAGCTCGTGCAGCGCGCGAAGCATATCGAAGTCCAACTCCTCGGCGACAAACACGGCGGGTTAGTTCACCTCTACGAACGCGATTGTTCGATTCAGCGACGGCACCAAAAAGTCGTCGAACTCGCCCCCGCGCCGAACCTGCCTGCCGATGTGCGTCAGGCGATTCTCGATGCCGCGATTCAGGTCGGGCGTGCGGTCGGCCTCGACAACGCGGGCACGGTCGAATTCCTTTACGATGCGGACACCAACCAGTTTTACTTCATCGAAGTCAACCCGCGAATTCAGGTCGAACATACCGTTACGGAAGTCGTGACCGGTTACGACATCGTTCGCTCGCAAATCCTTATCGCGCAAGGCGTGAAACTGTCCGACCCGGAGATCGGCCTCGGCGATCAATCGGCGGTGAAAGTCAACGGGTTCGCGATCCAGTGCCGGGTGACGACCGAAGACCCTGCGAACGGGTTCACGCCCGATTATGGCCGTCTTTCCGCGTATCGCTCGTCCGGTGGCGCAGGGATTCGCCTCGATGCGGGCACGGCGTTCGGTGGGGCCGTCATCACGCCGTTCTACGATTCGTTGCTCGTAAAAGTGACGTCTTCCGGCATCCGTTTTGTCGATGCCGCACGCCGAACCGAACGCTGTTTGCAAGAATTTCGCGTGCGTGGCGTGAAGACGAACATCCCGTTTTTGCTGAACCTGATCACGCACCCGAAGTTCCTCGATGGCTCGGTGACGACGAAGTTCCTCGATGAAACGCCCGAGTTGTTCGTGTTCAAAAACCGGCAAGATCGCGCGACGAAGTTGCTCGCATACATCGCAAATATCATCGTCAATGGCCACCCGGAAGTGAAGGATAAACCGCGGCCCGAACTCGGTGCGGGCAAGGGCGAAGTGCCGTTCCACGTGGTGCCCGTCAGCCAACTGACACCCGTAAAACCGGTCGGCTTCCCGAAAGGCACGCGGGACACGTTTAAGGAACTCGGTGCCGAGCGATTTGCGAAATGGGTACGCGATCAGAAGCGGTTGCTAATTACCGACACGACGATGCGGGACGCGCACCAATCGTTGTTGGCCACGCGAATGC
>JAYSYI010000491.1:0-3627 GCA_043727665.1 Limnoglobus sp.
GGGTGCGCGGAAGCCGCGACCCAGGGCTAATCGCTGAAATCCCGTTGGGATAAAAAACTAAAATCGAGATGACACGAAAACACCGTCAACCACAACTTCGCATCACTTGGAGACAACGCATGACCACCGACGAGACGCGACCCAACCCCGAACGATTTCTGACGCTTCTCCGGGAACAAAAACAGGGGCGGCTGAAGGTGTATCTCGGGTTTGCGCCCGGCGTGGGCAAGACGTACGAGATGCTGCAAGAAGGGCTACGATTGAAGCGGCAAGGCGTCGATGTCGTCATCGGGGTCGTCGAAACCCACGGACGCGCGGATACAGTCGCAATGCTCGGCGATCTCGAACAACTCCCTCGCCGGAAAGTCGAATACCGCGCGGTCGTGCTCGAAGAAATGGACCTCGATTCCGTTTTGAAACGTCGGCCCACGGTCGTGCTGGTCGACGAATTGGCGCACACGAATTCCCCCGGCAGTCGCCACGCGAAACGCTATCAGGACGTCGAGGAATTGCTCCGCAGCGGTGTCAGCGTGATTACCACGATGAACATTCAGCACCTTGAAAGCTTATACGAGATGGTCGAGCAATTCACCGGTGTGAAAGTGAAAGAGCGCGTCCCCGATCACGTTCTCGCGCAAGCGAATCAGGTCGTGAATGTGGACCTTCCCGCGGAAGATTTGCAGGAGCGAATGCGTGCGGGGAAAATCTATCCCGCCGAGCGGATCGAGCGGGCATTAGGCAACTTCTTCACCGAACCGAACCTCAACCAGCTTCGGGAAATCGCGCTCGAACACGTGGCGCATCTCCTCGACCGGCGACGACAGGAACGCGACGGCTCAACGCAGGCGAACACCTCCGAGCGCGTGATGGTGTGCATCTCGAGTGCCAGCCCGAACGCGCTACGCCTGATGCGAAAAGGCGCACGGTTGGCCTCGCGTCTCGGTGCGCCGTGGTACGCGGTCTACGTTCAAACGCCCAAAGAGCGAACCGAAAAGATCGATGCCGCCACCGAACGCAGGCTGGCCGATTCGCTTGCACTCGCGCAGCAACTTTACGGCATACCAATGCGATTCAAGGGGCCAGACTTCGCATCGGCCGTGGCCATGTTCGTCGCCGAATATGGCATCACACACATCGTCATGGGCTGCCCCCGCCGGCCGTGGTACCGCCGCTGGTTTAGCGCATCGCTACTCGACCGCATCCTCGACGCCATCCCCGGCGTCGATGTCTTGGTGGTGAATACTTTAACACGTATCGTGACTGATAAATAAATTGCGAGGTCAAACTGGCCTCAATATTCATTGGTGCTGACCAAAATCCCTCTCGCTATTTGGCGTATTTCATACTAGTATAAAGTGATAGGACATTCTCCTGTCTTCGATGAGGTCGAGCTATGACCCGGATGAGCCGTGAATTTTCTCTTGTTCTGCTCGGTTCTGGAATCCTGACGGCAGGGTACTTCCTGGCCCCGTCGCCGGAAGCGGACCTGGAGCAAAAAGCGAACGAACTGGCAGCGGAGCGCGTCGGTGGTGGCACTCGCGATAGTAACGGTACTTACCGCTACCATCCTGGTTACATGTTGTTTTTCATGCATAGTTCGGGCTATACGGGCGGGGCCGCGGGTGGGCGATCTGCGGCCGTATCGGGGCCGGTGTCCCGTGGCGGGTTCGGTGGCGTCGGTCGGTCCGCTGCTGGGAGCTAATCGATGCACCGTCGCACGCTAGACCCGCGAACCAATTGGCAAAAGCGCGTCGAAAAATACGGGCTGCACTACCATACCATCAACGATGAGCCGTACTGGGACGAGTCGGCCTGCTACGTCTTCGCCAAAAGCAAAATCGACGCCATCGAGCGTGCCAGTTACGCCATTTACGACATGTGCATGGCACTCGTTCAGCACGTGATCGACGAACGCATGTTTGGCCTCTTCCTCATTCCGCCCGCCTACGAAGAACTCGTAATCAAAAGCTGGGAAGAAGAACACCCATCGATCTACGGTCGGTTCGACCTCGCTTACGACGAAAATGGTCCGCCGAAGTTGCTCGAATTCAACGCCGATACGCCGACCGCACTCGTCGAAGCCTCGGTTGCACAATGGCACTGGCTGAAAGATGTCGACGAACGCGGCGATCAATTTAACAGCATTCACGAACGACTGATCGAAGGCTGGAAGGAACTCCACAAGGCGGACGATACGCCGATCCACTTCGCGGCGATGAGTGGCGTCGTCGAAGATTACATCACCGTGGAATACCTGCGCGACACTGCGATACAGGCGGGGTTCCAGACCGAATACCTGGACATCGAAGGCATCGGTTGGGATCGGCAACGAAAGCTGTTTACGAACCGTGCCGGCAAGCCGATTGAACGGATTTTCAAACTGTACCCGTGGGAATGGATGTCGCGCGAGGCGTTCGGCGAACATGTGCCGACGAGCAAAACGATCTGGATGGAACCGGCCTGGAAGATGATCCTGAGTTGCAAATCCATCTTGCCGCTGCTGTACCAGATGAACCCCGAGTCGCCGTACTTGCTGCCCGCGTGGTTCGAGGAACCCGAAGGCGTCGACTACGTGCGTAAGCCGATCCATGCCCGCGAAGGCGCGAACATTCAGGTCGTGCGTGGCGGCGAGGTCGTTCTCGAAACCGACGGGCCGTACTCGGTCGATCGCGATGTCGTGTACCAGCAACTGTTTCCGCTAAAGAGTTTCGACGGTCGATTCCCGATCGTCGGAAGTTGGATGATTAACGGTTGGGCGTCAGGCATCGGTATCCGCGAAGACGGCCAGATCGTCACGCAGAATACGAGCCGATTCGTTCCGCATCAGATGAGCGATTGACCGAAAGGGCGACCGATGAAACAGATCCACTGCCAGTTCGTCGAACTCGATACCGAGACGCGCGACTACCTGCGTACCGTCGCCAAACGGGTTGGCAACAAGACCCCCGGCGTCTTCGTGAAGGTTGAAAATTACTGGCCGATCATCGCGTTCATCGCCGGGCCGATCATCGGCTTCGTCGGTGTCCTGATCGCGTTGTTCTCGTCGAAAAATGCCTCCGCAGTGGCGATGCTCGTGACGGCTTCGGTGCTTATGGGTGGCTGGCTGTTCATATATGCGCTCCGCCGCTGGATGGCAGGGTCGTCGAAATTCGCTGGATTTTATACCTATTTCGACCCGACCCATGTGTACCAAGTCAACGGCGAAGAGATCACCGTCACCGATATTTCCGAGTTCGACGACGTCTCCCTCAAGCACAACACATCGAACGGGCAGTACTCCTCGTCGAAGCTAACTTTCAACTTTGGCAACAACGATCGGCTCGGTGTGCCGATGAAGAATCTGCGACGAGCCGAGTATGTGAAGAGCTATTACGATGCGATCGAATGGCTCGAAACGCACGACGACAAACAGTGGCGGAACCTGCCGTTGCACGAACTCGGGATCGTCGCGAAGTCGGTCGTCGCCTCCGGCGATGTGCCGGAAGAACTCAAGATCGACAGCGTCGTCGATTCGTTACCCGTCGAGCCGCAGAAGACGAATCGCGCTTCCAGCGGGCTGCTACCGTACTTCGCGATTCTGATTGCGGGCGTCGCGATCTTCTTCGCGTCGATGGCCATGCTGAGTCC
>JAYSYI010000492.1:0-3627 GCA_043727665.1 Limnoglobus sp.
AGCGACCGCGAGAACGTCGTCCGACGCAAAACGAACGACCTTTCCGAGTTGCAGGGGCAGTTAGGCGATGCGAATAAACGAGAGGTGTATTTACGCCAGCTCAAATCGAAGGTGATTCGCTTTTTACCCACCGGACGGTTCGAGACGTTCGTCTGCATTATGATCGCGGTCATCGTCGGCGTGCTGTTCAAAGGCATCTTCGATTTCCTCCAAGAATCGCTCGTCGGCAGTGTCGTGAATCGCACGTTGTTCGACGTACGTAACAAGTTTTTCCGTGCGGCCATCCACCAAGACACGCGGCAATTGGCGGAGTCCGGTACGACCGAATTGATGGCGCGATTCACGAACGACATGGAGCAACTCGGCCAAGGAATGAAGACCTTGTACGGGCGGCTCGTCGTCGAACCGCTGAAGGCGATTGGCTGCGTGGTCGCCGCGTGCCTGATTAGCTGGCAGCTAACGCTCGTGTTCCTCATCCTCGTTCCGCTCGCGCTCGTGACCCTTACGAAACTTAGCCGAATGATGCGGCGAGCCGCGCGCAAGTTGCTCGAACGGATGTCGGATATTTACCAAATCATCCGAGAAACTTTCGACGGTATCCGCGTGGTGAAGGCATTCACGATGGAGCCATACGAACGCCGGCGCTTCCGCAAAACGACCGATGAATATGCCCGCAAAGCACAACAAGTGACGAACATCGACGCCTTCGCGGGGCCGATGGTCGAACTTCTCGGCGTCGCGGCGCTCGGCCTCGCGCTGACCGCCGGGGCGTATCTCGTCATCGAAAAACAGCGCCGCATCTTCGGCTTGAACATGAGCAGCGAGGATCTGCTGACCTTCCCGACGCTATTACAACTCTACGTGTTCCTCGTGGCCGTTGCGGACCCCGTGCGGAAACTGTCGAGCGTGTACACCAAAATTCAGGCCGGTGCCGTCGCGGCGGATCGCATCTTCGAACTGTACGACAAAGTCCCTTCGATCACGACGAACGCCGATGGCACCGTGCTTCCGAAGCACAGTAAATCGATCGAGTTTCGCAACGTCACGTTCTCGTATACCGCTGGCACGGAGTTACCGACTCTTGCCACGATTTGCCTGAATGTCAAGGCTGGCGAGACGATTGCGCTCGTCGGTCCGAACGGCTGCGGGAAGACGACGCTCCTCGGGCTGTTGCCGCGATTTTACGACCCCGACCACGGGTTCGTTCTGGTCGATGGCATCAACTTGCGCAAGGCGAACTTGCGCAGTTTGCGGAAGCAAGTCGGCGTGGTTACGCAGCAAACGGTGCTGTTCGACGATACCGTGTTCAACAACATCGCATATGGAAAACTCGGCGCAACGGCGGAGGAAGTCGAAGCCGCCGCGAAGAAGGCATTCGCGCACGAATTCATCGAACCACTGCCCAAAGGCTATCAAACGATTGTCGGCGACGGCTGGAAACCATCGGGTGGGCAGGAACAACGCATCGCACTCGCACGGGCGATTCTTCGCGACCCGCGCATACTGATCCTCGACGAATTCACGAGCCAGATCGACCCGGAGAGCGAAGGCAAAATCCACCTCGCCCTGAAAGATTTCGTGAAGGGGCGAACGACGTTCCTCATCACGCACCGCCTGTCCACACTAGAAATGGCAGATCGCATTGTCGTCATGGAAGCCGGGCAGATTGTCGCTATCGGTACCCACGCCATCCTCATCGCAAGCTGCGCGCTGTATCAACGCCTCTACGACGCGCAAGTCGTACTGCGAACCGAAGCCGCTTAAGGTAAAATGGGCCTATAAAACCAGCCGTGGCGAGTCTTCGAGACGCGATGCAATCGGCACAACACGTTCGCTCCGCGCGTGGGAAACGTCGTGTTTCGTGAATAGTCAGGCAATCCATTCCCGTTAGCCCGAGGCGCAAGCGAGGGATTTTTATCGTTTCTGTGATATCGTGCCTTCATGTGGGTTCCCCTCGCTTGCGCTGTTTAGCCGCGCCGCGTAGGCTTTGCGTAGCGAAGCGCGGGGCGCAAACTCTCGAAACCAACGTGCATAAACCGACATGACCGAGCCGATTCCCCGCAAGGGGTCGGGTGTGAGACTCTCGCCCGTTTTCACGATCCCGACACTTGCGAAGTCACGACTGGGTTGTTAAGCATCACCCGACCCCGTGCGGGGAATCGGCTCAGAAGTACCGGCATCGCGACGGAAAGCGCAACTTCGAAACCTGCGCGTCGGGCTAACAAAACGTATCGAATCACCCCGCTCGAAATCGCCACGATTGGAACCATGTCAAAACGGTTTTTGGATGAGGTGCAAAATGAGCATTGGCTTCACACACGTCGTTCGAATTGGCCTACGGGCGCTCGCGGCACACCGCTTGCGCTCGATGCTGACGGCGCTCGGTATCGTGCTCGGCGTGGCATCGGTAATTGTCATGTTGGCCGTCGGCGAGGCGGCGCGGTATCAAGCACTGAAGCAACTCGAAGACCTCGGTGCGAATACAATTCTGTTGCGCAGCGTGAAGCCACTTGAAGATTCGTCGGAGCGCAAAGGGACCGATCTTTACGCTTTCGGGCTGACCTATCCGGATCTCGGGCGAATTCGCGAAACGATCCCTACGGTGACGTCGGCGACGCCGATGCGCGAGTTCCGCAAAACGATCCGCTACCGCGAACACAAACTCGAAGTGCGACTCGTTTCGGTCACGCCCGCGTTCTTCATTCAGAACAACATCACGATCCTTCGCGGTCGAAACATCGTCGCGGCGGATGAAGCCAAACTCGACAACGTCGCGGTGCTGGGATGTTCGGCCGCCGATGCCTTGTTCCCGACTGAAGACGCGGTGGGCCGCTCGGTGGGCATTGATGGGTTGGGCGAACCGATCACGTTCACGATCGTCGGCGTCACCGAAGATAAGAAACTCGCGGGGGGCGGTTTAAGTGGCGGCGATGCGGAATTCGCGCGGGTGTTGTTCGTTCCGTTTGCCACGGACCGCGCACGAATCGGTCGCGAACTCATCACCTTCAAGAATGGCTTTAACGTCGAACGGCTCGACATTAGCCAGATCACGGTGACGGTCGATACGCTGGAAAATGTCCCGCGAACAGCACTGGCGATTCAGGCGATGATCGACCAGTTTCACCCGCAGAAAGACGTGCAGGCGTTCGTGCCGCTCGAACTGCTCCGCAAGGCGGAGGAAACGCAACGGCTGTTCACGCTCATCCTCGCTGCGATTGCCGGAATATCTCTCGTCGTCGGCGGCATCGGGATCATGAACATCATGCTGGCCACCGTCACAGAGCGAACCCGCGAAATCGGCATTCGCCGTGCGCTCGGCGCGAAACAATGGGACATCGCGCTCCAGTTCCTCGTCGAAACGCTCGTGTTGTCGTGCGGTGGCGGACTGGTCGGCGTCGCGCTCGGCGTCGGCCTCGCGTATGGCCTCCAATCCGCCTTCGGCGTCCCGACGATGATCCGCACCTGGTCGCCGATCCTCGCCTTCAGCGTTTCCGTCCTCGTCGGCTTGCTCTCGGGGTTATACCCCGCTAAACGCGCCGCAAGGCTCGACCCGATCGAGGCCCTGCGGCATAGTTAATCCTCGTTTCGCCGCGCCGTCACTCTTGTTAGCCCGACGCGCTAGCGAGG
>JAYSYI010000493.1:0-3626 GCA_043727665.1 Limnoglobus sp.
CACGCAATCAGCGATCCGACGAAACCCGGGGCACCGGGCAGCCAGCGTTTCAGCCACGGCCTCGGTGTCGGCGATCTCAATGGCGACGGCAAGAACGACGTAATTTCGACCGGCGGCTGGTGGGAACAACCGAAGGATCTGACCGCAAGCGACTGGAAATTTCACGCCGCGAACCTCGGCGATACACGCGCGGACATGCCCGCCGCCGCAAACCAAGGTGGTCCGTGTGCGGACATGTTCGCCACGGACATTGATGGCGATGGTAAAGCCGATGTACTGTGTACTTCCGCACACCGCTTCGGCATTTGGTACTACAAGCAGAAAGTCGATCCCAAGGGTGGCGAATCGACTTTCGAGAAGGTTGAACTGTTCGGCCGATTAACATCCGAAACCCATGCCGCACACTACGTGGATATCGACGGCGATGGCTTGAAAGACCTCGTGACCGGCAAGCGTTGGTGGTCGCACGGCCGCAGCGAACCGGGTTCGTCGTGGGATGCCCGCATCTACTGGCTGAAGGCCGTCAAAGAGAAAGATGGCTTCATAAACTTCGTGCCGACGCTCATTGACAGCGACTCCGGCATCGGCACGCAGTTCGAAGTGACCGACATCAACGGCGACGGCTTGCTCGACGTCATCACATCGAACAAAAAGGGCGTAAACGTCATCTTGCAAGTTCGCAAGTAACGCAAGCGAACGCGAGTGGTGCCCGGCACCACTCACTTCTCATCTTCGACTTCGTGTTTATCGAACCGCCAGAAGCCAAGGCGACCGCTGTACCGATCCTCCTGCGAATTATTTTCTGCAATCGCTAAGACTACCTTCGTGTCTTCCGAAGTAAACGGCCGGAACGAACAGAGGCCGTCGCCCTTCCAAACATGAACGAGTTTCCCGCCCTTTCGCGTTTCGTACACCTTCACCAGTTTCGACCCATTCAAATTCGACTTCACGAGCAACAATTCGACATCGGGCGACAGCTCGATTTCCAAGTGAAGATCATGTTGCTTCAGTGCGATTTCGCGAATCAATTTGCCCGTTGCAGCATCGATCAGGTGAACCGTTGTTGGCAGGAATTTCGCTTCGAGTGTTGGCAGGAATTTCGCTTCGAGTTCTTCCTTCCTTTTCCGGGAAAGTTGTGGCCAGCCAACGTCGTTTCCCCTTTGTAACGACTCAAGCGATTCATATATCTTCGATTCATTAATATCGTACGCTACTGCGACGAATTGACCATCTTTGGAAACCGTCGCGCTGGTTGCGTGCATTTCTTTGGGTGCGGTGGCGGTCCATGCGATCGTGCACTTCTCCAGGTTCCAGCACGTGACGCGATACTCTTTGTTGGGAACCTTGTGCACTGCCACCGCGTTTCTACCAGTCGCATCGAACTGCAACGAAAACGTTCTCGCCTGGACGCTCTCACACTTTTTCAGCACCTCGCCCGTAACCGGATTCAGCAGCCGCAAACCGAGGCGAACCGTTTCGCCCGTATCGTTTGTTTCGCGGTAACTGTTCCAGATTCCTTTGCCATCAATTGTCAGTTTGAAATCCTCGCCTGCGACTTCATCGAGAGGGACGGTTCTGATAAAACCTGGAACCTTCGGATCGATCCAGCTCATGATGCGATCTTCAAAGGTGTTCTGTGCCCCTTCGAGTTTGCCGTTTCTCTCTATCTTTCCGAAACCTTGACGTGTCGTTTCCAGTTTCGTGTTCGATTGAAAGTAACGCAGTTCGCGAACCGAGTTGATGCCGCTACTTTCGATTCGTGCGGAAACGAAAGCGTCAATCTTTGGAAACACATCCACTATGCGGTGACCTTTCGGCAACTCGAACTGCGTCACCGGAGTGTGATCGTCATGAAGATAGACGCGAATCGCGTACTTGACTTGGCCTGTCTTGTTCGGTTCGGCCTGTTCGACGAACAGTAACGGATTCTTCGCGTCGGCACCCCAGAGCAATTTTTGCGGTGCGCCGTCGAGATCGTGGAACGACAGCATTCGCGGCTTGCCGTACTCGACGTGCGTCGTAGATTCGTTCGCCTTTGGCTCGTCTTTTTTGGCTTCGACTTTCGCAATTGGCGGAACCTTTTTCTCCTCGGCAGGTGCGGTGGTCAGCGCTAGGCTGACAGTCGCCAATGATGCCGTGGCCGCAATCAGAAACAACATTCGCATCGTGAACACTCCCTGGTAAGCGAGATAGGAAATCGTCGCGGTGACCGTCCCGCCGACGGCGGCATCGCGTGCCGTTTGAATCGTGGCCGCAAGTAATTCCTCGGGCACCCGCGCACGTACCTGTTCCGACAGGAACGACGTAAGTATGGCGAGTGTGATACCTCGTGTGGTCAGTCGTTCGGCGAGTTTTTTGCGCCCGTTGGCCAAGCGGCTGGACAGCGTACCTTCTGGAATGCCGAGGCGAATCGCGGCCTCGGCGCGCGACAATCCTTGTAAGTCGTAGAGCACGATCGGCAGCCGATACCACTCCGCCAGCCGCGCGAGTTCGTCGTCGAGAATCCCCGCGAGTTCGGGGTAGGTTTCGTGCGGTCGTTCGCTCAGCTCGGGCACGTTCGCCATGGAAATCTCGCGCTTCCGTCGCCGCACCACGACCCGCCGCGCTTTCAAGCCGATGCGATACGCGACGCGGTACAGCCAGTGGCCGAGTAACTCCGGACGCTGGATGCCCCCGGCCTTTCGCGACAGCACCAGGAACACCGCTTGAAACGCATCGTCGGCATCGCTCGATTGCCCGACGACCCGCTTACAAACGCCGAAAACCATCGGGCCATACCGGCGCACCAGTTCGGTAAACGCCGCCTGTTCGCGCTGAAAATGAAAGCGATTCAGTAGGTCCGCATCGGGCAGTTCGACGTACGGATCGTGCGCCACGAGCAATGCTCGCAGTAAGCCCGTCACAGGTTGGCTGGCCATCGCGTCTCCTCGCAGAGTATCTGCCCGCAAGTCGTGGTGCGCGTCGCGCATACACTATCGTTATCATCTAAGATTCCCTCTCGCCGCACAGGATGTCTGTATGTCGTCACCCACTCCACCTACGCCCACACCGAAACGGCGTGGCTTACTCTTCGCACTCATCGCGTTGGTTTTGATTGCGGTTCCGCTCGCGATCTGGTTTAGCACGCGAAAGCCGAGTGGAAACGACCTGATGGCGGCGTCGGACGCGAACCTGCGCGGCGTCGGACTGATGGGGCGTTCCGAAGATAAACAAGCAAACGGCCGAACCGCGTTCCAGAATGCCGCAACTGAATTTGAGGAAGCCGCACGACTGGCACCCGACTGGATGCCCGCGAAAATTAACCTTGCCATCGCGCTGTATAACTCGTCGAAAGACCCCGCCGACCTCGTACTCGAACGTGCGATTGCGATATTCGAAGACGTGCTCAAGCGCGAGCCGGACAACGCGCACGCGCACTACAACCTCGGCGTGATCTTCCTGTTTCGCGACCGCGTTCCGGAGTCGGCGAAGCATTTCGAAGCCGTCACGCGGGTCGATCCGAACGATGCATATGCCTGGTATCAGTTGGGCGTGACGCACCCGGATCGATACGATTCGCCGGACGCGAAGCGATACTTCCAGAAGGCGCTCGATCTCGATCCGTATCTGAATGCCGCTCGATACGC
>JAYSYI010000494.1:0-10961 GCA_043727665.1 Limnoglobus sp.
CTTTCTTTCATCTGCATCATGCGGGCTTCGGAACGGCGTGTGGCGATACGCCCATCGCGGCGGAACCAAGCCGCAAACTGCCCACCCGCCAGCCATACGATCGCACCGAGCAATAGCAAACAGGTCGCCAGCCAGAAGTTTATCACCAACAGGAAAACGAGTAGCAGCACGATAGCAATCGGTGACTTGATCCCCATGAGAAGCCACGCACGCAGTCCATCTTGCACGACATCAATCCGTTGCGTGAACAAGTTCGCCGCATCGAGCGCCGACTGTTTCCGCACCGCCAACTGGCTGAGCCGATTCGCGTGCGTGAACACGCTTCGGCGTAGCCCCGTTGCCGATTCGAGCGTCGCCACCGCCGCACCGTGTTCGGCCACGAACATCATCGCCAGGAAGAGTATCGACAGTACGAACGCCGCGATGAACAGCCCCGCGAGGTATTTGACGTTGGCACCGTTCGACGCATCCACGTGCCACATCCACGGATTGAGCCGGGCGCAGTGACTGAGTAACGTGGCCGTCCAACGCGGTCGTTCCCTGGCGATCAGGCTAAGTACGCCGAGCCGGTTATTCGTGGGAATCGCGACCGGCGGGTGCGGTTCGGAGAGATCGATGTAGGCATTTGCGGCATCGGTGCCGATTCGGCTTTCGAAGTGCGTGTAAACCGTGGCCTGCCAGCGCCATTCCCACTTGTCGGTATCGTCCGCTTTGCCTTCTTCGTGAGCGGGTCGGATCTTCGCCAAGTTGCCCGCAATGTTGCTGTCTTGGCCGAGCGAATGCTCCCAATCTTCGCGGAAATCCTGCTGCCTGGCGGCGGTGAGCGTGGCGTACGTCGGTATCGCCCCACGCCAGACGAGTAAGTCCACGAAGAGATAAATGAGCGGCAGTAGCAGTAGAAATGCCACGATGGAAATGATCGAGGCGAGTATCGCGAGCCACTTCGAAAATGGGGCCGCGTTCAACGATTGACGTGCGGTTTTGAACGATTGCGCTTCCACGGGAACCTCGTTGCGACCGAGACGGGCACGGCAACCGAGGTGCATCAGAGGCACGACGGGCACCGGACGGCACCCAATTTCACTACTTCTACGCTAGCAGACGCGAAGCCGAGCGTAACGACAAATCGATGCCGATACGCGTTCCGCAGTCTGCTGCAATCGTCAAATTAAGCCAAGTCGCGATCTTCGAACAACAACAGCCCAATGATAATCGCGATCATGGTGTAAATGATGGCACAGCCGAACACCGAAAGCACGTAACTCGCGAACGCCCACAAGTCGAGCGGCGTGTCCCGTACGATGGCCGGACTCATGTTGAAGAACTCGAGCGGCGGCAGAATCGTGTCGAACAACTGCCCGAGGAAGCGGATCAGGCCGTTTCCCGTGCCGCCTTCGCCCGTTGCGTCTTTCTTGTCGGTCACTTTCACCACGACGGGGGCCATGTGGCCGAGAAAGTACAGCACGAGGCAAAGCACAACGTTCACCACGAACGGCATCTTCGTGGCGAGTGCCGAAGCGAGTGCCACGAGGATCATGACCTGGCCGAAGCCCAACAGCAGGCCGAACGAGTGGGCGACCGTCTCGCCGACCCAATAGCCCGTGCCTTCGGCGAACAGCTTGCCGGTCGTACCGGGAACAAGCCTTTGAACGAGCGGTGCGATTTCCACGCGGGCTTGGATCGACATCGGATCGCTGACTTCGTTGATTTTGTCGTAGGCCGGGTTGATAATTAGAGCCCAGTTCAGGAACCAGCCGAGAATCAGCGTCATCGCGATGCAGGCCATCAGGATGCCGAGGAACTTGCCGATGAGGAACTGCCTACGGCTAATCGGCTTGCTCATCACGGTAATCGCGGTACGGCCTTCGATTTCTTCGCTAATCGACATGCTCGATGCCAGCACGCCGAACAGCACGGCCGCGAGCATACAGATGTCGAAGCCGATCTGCTTCATCATCTTATAATCGTCGCCGAACGTGAAGTACGGGATGACGATCGACAGGCCCATGAGCGCAATGCCGAACCCGGCAATCAGCCAGAACATCGGCTGCCGCCAGCCTTCGCGATACGCCGCCTGGGCTACCGCACCGGCCTTCGGCGACACCAGAATCACCGCATGGGGGGCCAATATGAAGAAGTCGATCAGCAATTGCAGGTGCAGAATCGAGCCGTAAACCTTGCCGTACAGCGTAATGTTCGCGCTTTGGCCCGTGTACCCGAGGTACACTGCGAATAGCAAACCGATGCCGATCACGCTAAGTACCGCGTATCCCAACGAGGTGGGGTTCCGCACCGTTCGCGAGAAGCCTTTCGGGTCGATCGCACGCAGCCAAGGCAACGCGGCAATCACCTGGTAAAGCGCCAGCAATACGCCAGCGGTAATGAGCGAAGGATTCGTGAGCCAGTCCATGTCGTAATTCCCGCAGAATGATCGACCGAATGTATGTTACCAATGATCTATCGCACGCTACGCCAGACGGCGAGAGGATGTTCGCGACGATCTACCACGCAACCGATATTTCGTGCGATAAGTATGGCAGGGTTCGAATCGTGTTGAGTTGGGTAGCAGAATGACTCCAGCCACTACCCACCCCCCAATCGTGGACTCATTCCCGAATTTCGGAACCAACCTAACCCACCAACGACTTACGTCCGATTTGGGCGGTCGCGATCAAGGCCGGCATTAAATTTGCTGGTGTTTTGCGTAAAGCTACAGACTGGCTTTGAAGCATGCCACAGGTACCATTGGTCTTTCGCCCGATGGCACTTACTTTCTGAAGTAGCCGGTGCCGAGTCACTTCGCGATTTCTTTCACGCGGATGTTTTTGTAGCGGACGAACTGCTTGGTGTAGTCGCCGCCGCCGTGGACTTGCAGCGCGATGCCGCCCTTGTCGCCCAGACGCTTTTCGGTGTCGGTGTAGTGCATGAACTTCACGCCGTTGATCCACGTGGTGATCGTCGGTGGATTGTTCACGATGCGTGCGCGGAGTTCTTGCCACTCGCCGTGTTTCCAGAATTTCGGCCAATCGGCTGCGGTCACGGGGCACGGGAAGCCGCCATCGGGTTGGCCGCTCGGCACCTTTATTTCTTTCACGTTTTTGATGAAGTCGAAGTTGCGGACGTGCGGTTTGCCACCGATGCCTTCGCCGTAAATGCCCATCAGATTGCCACCTTGATGGTAATCGATCATGGCTTGATAGCATTTGCCGGTGTCGGTGCTGCGCAGGAACAAGCCGCTATCGGGGCCGTCGTCGTTCCGCATTTCGAGCGCGATTTCGAAGTCGCCATACTCTTTCTCGGTGATGATGATGCCGCCATTCGCGGGCACATCTTGGCTGCCGACGATGGCCCCATCCTCGACGACCCACTTGCCGCCCGACTTGTTTTTGCTCGTCCCGCTATGCCCCGTCTTCGCCGAGACTTTCCAGCCGTCGAGAGTTTTGCCGTCGAAGATCGACGTGAACCCTTTGTCGTCGAACGCCTCCGGTTTCGGAATCTCCGCCACCGCCACCGTCGCCAGAAACACAGTCAGTCCACTGGCGCCCAACAGCCACTTTCGCGAAATCATCGACATACCCCTTTGGAAAGGAACCTCGCAAGTGCGAGATTATACGCCAAGGGTATCAGGAGCGAAGTGGAATTGCCAACGGAACGCGGTCAAATCCAGCGAACCCACGGCAATGCGTGGCCCAACATCAGCGGCGAAAGGTTACGGATCGCGTCTTCGAGGTCGAATTTATTGCCCGATGGTTTCGTGCCCCGTTGTGCGGGTACCGTGGGCTTCGTGGCTTCATTCGCAAGGTGAAACTCGCGCGCAATCGGCGTCGGTTCTTGGCCATCGTGTGGCGCTGCAACACCGCCCGGCACCATCGCCGAGCTACTCGACGCTACCGCAACGCACACCCACAACGCACAGAACATCCGTGTCCGCATGATTCGCTACCCCACTGCCTAACTTTGATAAGTGGCGAACGATAACAACACTCCGTAAGAACGCAAGTGGGAAAGTCGGGAAACTGCGATGGGGGCCGTCGTGTTACACGTGGCGTTATGGGAGCCGGAAATTCCGCCAAACACCGGGAACATTGCCCGGATATGCGCGGCAAACGGCGTGCGGTTGCACCTGATCGGTCGGCTGGGGTTTCGCCTGGACGATAAGACCGTGAAGCGCGCGGGCCTCGATTACTGGCCGCACGTCGACTGGGTTCAACACGTTACATTCGCAGACTTCGAAGCGAGTTTCGGGACGGGAATCATCGTGCCGGGTTTGTGGGCGATCGAATGCCCCGCACCGGCTACTTACACGCAAGCGACGTTCCAAGATGGCGATTGTCTGCTGTTCGGGGCCGAATCGAAAGGGTTGCCGACAGGCATCCGCGAGAAGTATGCCGCACGGCTGCTCGAAATTCCGATGCGTTCGCCGCATGTACGCAGTTTGAACCTCGCCACCTCGGTAGGCATCGTCCTCTACGAGGCACTGCGCCAACTGCACCGTTGGTAAAACCCGCACACTTTGCCACGTTTCCGTTGTGGCAACGGCCCCGTTCGTGCGTGCCCGCTATGCGATGTGCCGATGATATCGGCATGACGGAACCGGTGATTTCACTATCGTCGCAAGACGAATTGCGGCACTTCGTACGCATCGCATTGTGCGAGCAAGACGCCCTCGACCTCGAACGCACACCGTTCTACGAGACGCCAATCGTGCGTGGCGGCGCACAATGGGGCACCGTGTTCCACGTCGAAGGCCCACGAATGCTGCGAACCAGCGCGATCTGGTCCGAACCCGACGACCGCATCGTGTTTTACAACTCGACCGGCCAGCGCGTACGAGTGGTGAAACTCAGCGAATCGCTGGCGGCGCGCTAATCCCTTACGGTCGTCAGGCGAGTCAAACCGACTTTTTCCAGTTGCGAACCACGGCTAACTCGTCGATTGCGTCGATGACACCGTCGCTGTTTACGTCTAATGCTGAGAGAAAACCGGGGTCGCCGGTGTGGTGTCCGAGTAGTGCGTGGACCAGCGAACGGGCCTCGCGGTCGTAAATTCCATCGCCGTTCAAATCTCCGTAGACCCGAGTAAAGGAGAAGGTCGAGTTCGCGGTCATCACTCTGCCAGTGGCGACATCGTGGACTTTGTCGGCTTGCACCGTCAGCGTGTAACGACCGTCGGGAATGGAGCCACCAGAAAATGACGGGAAGCGGAGAGTTAGTGTCGCTGGGCCACCCGTGGCGGATAATTCCCACGATGAAGACACGGGAAACGAATTGCCTTTGGCATCCTTAATTGTGATTGCACCAGAGTCGAGAACCACGGTCCGGTCGAACGAAATCGTCGCTCGGGTGACCATCGACCTTTGGACCGCCCCATCGTTGACAACGACCTTCACGACGCGGGGTGCAACGACCGCAGTAGTGTTTGCCGCTTGCAGATCCCACGCCCACAGTTCGGGCCGCTGATCGCCGTCGCCTGCCTGGAAGTAGTATTTCCCTTTAAAGTAGACCGATTCCACATTGCGGTATCCCGACGGCAATTTCGTCGTATCCAGCCAGCGTCCACCCGCCAGCGTGCCATCGGTAACATACGGCCGCTCTTGCGGCCCGAGACGGAATACCAATGCCCCCTTCGCGAACTCCGGACCGACGGGCAGTTGGCTTACTGGCGTGTACCACTGCGTAGTATTTGGGCTTGGCAGTGGAATTTCCGTTGTCCCGATAGCCGTTCCATCGCTCAGCCAGTAACGGTTACGGCCCGCATTTGAGTCGAACGATCGGAGCAAGATCTTGTCGCCGAACGCTTGGATGCTGTCGAAAGTGACATTGGCATTCCGAACATCGCCTGTCGTAGCATTTTGTGGTACATCGCGGGAGATGCGTTTGGTGCCAGTCGGCGTTCCATCCGTAACCCACAGCCCACTGGTGGACAAAGATACCCCCTGAGCGATAAAGTATGCCTTGCCGTTAAGCGGAACCAATGCCCGCAACGAAATGGGATCACCGAAAGTAGAAATGGCCACGAGCAGTTTGGTAGACGATGAATTCAAACCGTCGGAGGCCCATAATGTGGATGTATTCCCGTTTGCATAAGAAAGAATCGTCGTGTGAACGAACAATCCTGGCGCGATCTTCACGCCGTTGTTGAGTGCCGCTGCCACGTAATTCCGGTCGACGGTCGTCAGTGGTTGTTGTTGCAACCGCGTACCGGCCGGCGTGCCATCCGTCACCCACACGCTCGAAGGGTTCCACCCCCACTGCTCGATGTGCTCGGTGTGATTGACGGTGACCACGCCTTGACTCAAGCCGACACTTGTATGCACGTGGGTGGAGTCCGTGCCGAAGTCGCGTAACAGAGTCGTGGTCTTCCCATCTGTTTTCCAAAATTGAACGTCTCGATCGCTGCGGGTCGTGGTGGTGAAATACAGTTCGCCATTCCGGCCGACGGCCGAGCGCGCTTCGCCACTGGTACCAAAATCGACATTCGCTGGTAAATCGAGTACTTTGGTGGTTCCCGCAGTTGTGCCATCCGAGCGAAACAAAGAGCGAGTTCCGTCGGCCGGAGACGCGGTGAAGTAAACGACACCTCCGTCGGCTGCAAAGAAGCTGTCCGGGTCCGAGCCGCCGATTCCGGGCCGGATATCCTTTACGACGTGCGTACTCTCCGGCTTCCCGTTCGTGCTGTACAACTCATAGCCATGACCGTCGTCGGCAGAGAAAAACAGCGTTTGCCCCGATGTCGTAAGGTTCTTCGGATACGACCCCCAGATACCGGGGTGGATGTCCGCAAACAGACCGGTAGCAGGAACTTCGCGTGCTTCGAGTGAGGTCAGGCGTAACGGCGCGATTCGAAGCATGGTGTGCGTCCTGCGGGTGGGCCATACCGACGAATGCAATAGGGCACGGTCGATCGGTAGAGTTGCCAAAACATACCGGGGACATTGGTGAGCGGTCAATCCCAAGTGAATGCATCGAAGTGCGGTAAACACTGGACATTGAGGCAAAAACGAGCGAAACGCATCGTGGCCATCAACTCAACCGGCCAGCGCGTACGGGTCGTGAAACTCAGCGAATCGCTGGAGTCGCGGTGGAGGAACTGTCTCGGGAATCGATTGACGTGTCGTGGGAGCTGGATTAAAATATATTTATAGTATCCCGATGGTACTGAGATTGCTAAAGCCTATTTCAAAACTCTCATTTGATGGGTTTCCCCAATGCCATGAAGGCGCACGCCAGAGAGACGAATCCCTCATAACGAGTGATTGATTTCTCGTACCGCGTCAAGGCCCGGCGATAGCTGTGCAACCACGCATTGCTTCGTTCAATCTTCCAGCGACGCGTCAGCCGGCGTTCCCGACGACCATCCGACGTTTTCTCCTTCACCCGATTCGAGCGATGCTTCGACACCAACACCAATCGCGTCCACGAGCATCTCGATTTTGTTGCCTATGCCGCATTTCGTGGCTCCGATACCGTCCCTCCTTTTCGCGCCTCCGCGAAGGTGGCATCGAAAGCGAGTTCGCTCAAATCCAGCCGGCCCGCTCGGTCGAGTTCCTGCACGATGACCCGATGCACCTGGGGCCATACGCCGAGTTGGGTCCATTCGTCGAAGCGTCGCCAGCAAGTGCTGCCGGAGGGATATTCGCGCGGCATGTCGTTCCAGCGAATCGCATTGCGGAGTTGATAAACGATGCCGAGGAAGCACTCCTTGTCGTCGACGCGCGGGCGTCCTCTCTTCGGTTTGGCCACTGCCGCTGGCAACAGTTTGCGGACGCGAACCCACATCGCCTCGAACAAACGCTCTTCCTTGCGATTCGCTGCCATGACGACCTCCTGTTAAGCATGTGGTATCATGACAATTCCGATGGAGTTACGTCAAGATTGGTTTTGAAATAGGCTTTAGCCAAGGGCGCATTTCCAAGCTGGAAAATGGCAAAGATTCGCAAATGACGATTGGCGAGTTCCAACAATACGCCAATATACTCGGCCTCGAAGTGGCCTTCGGAACGCGCAGAAAAGACATCAACATTGCACAGCAAGTGAAGCTACACGTTTTTGCAATTCGCAAACTTCTCCATCAGATCGCAGACATCCCGCACGGCGATGAAAACATGTCGAACGGGTTGAAGGTATTTCTTTCAGAAGTCCTTTTTAACACTGTGCATTCGGTCGTCGATGTCAATCGAAGATTCAAAGACCTGGTTAAAGAATCTCCGATCGAGAAGCCATCGATTTTAGTATTCGATGCGGAATCGGAAGAGGATGAAATCGCCATCAATTCGCACGTCACCCGCATCCCGGAAAATGCATAGAAATTAGTTTCGTTGAAACGATCTATCCGCTCGACATTCGAGAAATGGCTGAAGTCGATGAAGTAATGGATTCGTTTAGCCGCGCCGTGTAGGGTTTGCGTAGCGAAGCGCGGCGTGAACTCACCGGAAATTCGCGTTGTCGTCCGACACATCGAGCCCGCGCTTCGCTCGAAGACTACGCGGCGCGGCTAAACATCGAATAAGAATCGCGTTACTTCCTTAAGTTGTTCATCTTTTCCTCGCCGCGTACGATTGTCGCCATCGCGCGGCTCTTGACCTTCCAGCCGTGGAAGGGACTGTTGCGGCTCTTCGTTTGAAACTCGTTGACGTCGATTGTCCACTCCACGTTCGGGTCGATTACGGTCACGTCGGCGATTTTCCCGATGGCCAAACTGCCACGGTCGATGCCGAGGATTTTCGCGGGGTTGATCGTCATTTTCTCGATCATCTGGTTCCAGGTGAGGTGCCCCGGTTCGACGAGATACGTCGTGCAAAGTGGCAAAAATGTCTCGAGGCCGATGATGCCGTTCGGCGTTTGGTCGAACTCGCGGGCCTTCTTCTCAGGGGCGTGCGGTGCGTGATCGGTGGCCAACACCGAGAGCGTGCCGTCTTTCAGACCGGCGAGGATACCATCGACATCGCGCTGCGTGCGAAGCGGCGGCGACATTTTGTAGTTGCTGTCGAACTTCGTGAGTTCCTTGTCGGTGAGGATGAAGTGATGCGGGCAGGCTTCGCCGCTACATTTGATGCCTTTGCGGATGCCATCGCGAATGAGATCGACGCCGCCTGCCGTGGAAACGTGCAGAATGTGAACCTTCCCACCGGTGAGTTCGGCAAGCACGATGTCGCGATAAATCATAATGTCTTCGGCGATTCCCGGCATCCCGCCGAGGCCGAGACGGAACGACACTTCGCCCTCGTTCATCACCCCGCCGACGGTCAGTTCGAGAATCTCCGCGTGAACGAGCACAGTGCGGTCGAACTTCTTGCAATACTCGAGTGCGCGCCGCATAATCTCCGCACTGTAGACCGGCGCACCATCGTCGGTGAAGGCGACGGCCCCGCCATCGACGAGTTTGCCGATCTCCGCGAGTTCCTTCCCTTCTCGGCCTTTGGTAACGGCACCGATGGGGAAGACGTTGCAGTTTCCCGCGCGTTTCGCTTGTAGAATCACGAATTCTGCGGCGTTGCGGGTATCGATGGCGGGTTCGGTGTTCGGCATACAAGCGACGGAAGTCACGCCCCCCGCGATCGCGGCACGTGTGCCGGTCTCGATGGTTTCGTCTTCCTCGCGGCCCGGTTCACGCAGGTGAACGTGCATGTCGATCAGGCCGGGGCAAACGATCATCCCCGTGCAATCGAGCGCGCGATCCGCTAGGAGCGCAGAAGCGCCAATGGCGGCGACACGGCCATCCTTTAGCCAAAGGTCGGTGATCGCGTCGAGGTTTTGCGACGGGTCGATGAAGCGACCGTTACGCAGGTGGATTATGCTCATGCGGCAATTGTAGCGAACGGCAGTGCGTCGAATGATACGATAGTGGCAACCATTCCTGCGGAGATGCCGATGCCCGTCGAACGCGAACCGCCTTCACTGACTGATTGGGTGATGATCGCTATCGGCCCGGCGCTGATTATGCTGATGGTCGGCAGCCTCGTCTTTTTCCTCATCGAAGTGCTTTACGAAGGGCAGTATAGCGACCGCTTGTTGTACACGATGTTCTTCTTCGTGTTCGCATCGGTGTTGCTCGCGCGGCTCTCGATTGAAGAAGGTTACGCGCGTGCGGCGCTGTACGCGATCGCGCTCGGTGCGGTGACGTACTTCGCGATTCAGATGTTCGTCGTATACCCGAACGCGCTCATGCGGACCTTTTCGAGTGTCATCTCGATTGGCCTGATCGTGCTCATCTATTGGGCGACGAACAAACTGACGTGGGATTGCACGCACATCGACGAAGATCGCAAGTCGTCGGGGCGTGGCGTACTCGCGGCGGCGGGCCTGGATGCGGACGCCGCGAAGGAAAATCCGCAACAACAAAAGGAAGACGACGAGGCGATTGCGGCGGACAAAAAAGACGACAAACTCGAAGCGAAGCAGCGAAAGAAAGACACCGCCGGCACGCTCGGTTGGATGGATCGCTGGAATCGCTACAAGGAAGCCCAGAAGAAGAAACCGCACACGCCGGGCACCTGGGTGGTGTACTTTTCGTTGGCCGCACTGCCGTTGTTTGGGTTGGGGCAATCGCTGATTAGCCCCGACGATGTGGCCCGACGGCGTGCGACTTTTATGCAAATGACCGTGTACGTCGGCAGTGGCCTCGGGTTGCTCGTGACGACGAGTTTACTCGGGTTGCGCAAGTACCTGCGCGAACGCGGCGCACGCATACCGAACGCGATGACGTTCGGTTGGCTCGGCGTCGGCGCGGGGCTGATCGTGATGTTCCTCGTCGTCGGTGCCGTGTTGCCGCGGCCGCATTCGGAGACGCCACTCGTCAATTTTTCCCGCGCGAGCAAAGAGGAACTGCAAGCGTCGAAGAACGCGATGTCGAAAGGCGGCTCGACGGGCAAAGGCGAAGGCACGGCGGGCGAGAAAGCCGAGGGCGACAAGAACGCGAAACAATCGGGCAAGGCGAACGAAAAGGGCGGTGCCGACGGCAAA
>JAYSYI010000495.1:0-10957 GCA_043727665.1 Limnoglobus sp.
GGCGTTTCGACCGCGACCGCGGGTGGTGATGGTGGGGTGTCAGAAAAGAACGAGTTATATTGCGACGGAACAACGTCTGCGGGACCGGAGAGGATTTCAATCTCTGCGGTTGGCGCGGGATCGCTGTAAAAGCAGTTGCTGTCGTTACACGCCTGAATGCTCGTGCCCGTAAGCGTGATCGTTCGCTTCCCCGCCAGCGCCTTCGGCGACACGATTGCTTTGAACTCCCATGTGACGGGTGCGGAGTAATACAGATCAGTCCCACCAAGCGGATTCGCTTTCTCCTTCGCACCGTATGGGTCCGTCACTGGCTCGACAAAAACCACGTCGCCCGCGGCAGGGAGTTTGATCTTGCTCTTGCCGACTTGCTTCGGTGGCGCGTTGGCGGGGTAAGTCCAACAGCCGGGTTTCGGCGACACGGTGAGGCGATACGTGACGAGTTGGCCCGGCTTCGCTTTTGCGGGAACGATCTCCGATGTCATTGTCGCGACACCGGCGAACGCGTTGGCCTTCTTCGAAGACTTCGATGGGATCAAATCGTCGAGTTGCGCCAGGGCAGGCATCGCGACGACGAACAAAACGAAGGCAACGGATGCGATCGCACGCATGAGGAGATTCCCAAGTAAATGTAAGCCAGAGTTTGCCATCACAAGATACGCCCAGCACACGGATCGCCTTACACGCCCGTTATACTTCGAGCAAAGGAAATCGACACGTGGCACGAACCTCTGAAGAAATGAAGTGAACCACGAATGACACGAATCACACGAATAGGAAAAGAAACACAAATATTATTGCAATAGAAATACGATTGCAAAATCATGTTTTCCTATTCGTGTAATTCGTGTGTTTCGTGGTAAATCCGGTCTTTTCATTGATCGGTCAGAATAAACACGAATTACACCGTGCGGGCTTTCAGTAGTGGTTTGCCGAGGATTGAATCGCGTTCGGTGACCGGGCCGTCTTTTGCGTCGCGGCTGATGTGCCTGGCGAACATCTCGAACTTGGCATCCAGATCGTCGGCGTGATGCAAGATTAACACTTCCGCAATCATCGGTAATCGTGGCGAACCCCACGCGGGCAGGCTGAGGTGCGCGAGTACGATATGCTCCAGCAACAAAAGCAGTTCCGGGTTCAGTTCTTCGATCAATTTACCCGCGTCGCGGATGATGTCCCGTGCAAGCGGGATGTGGCCGATGAGGTATCCGGGCACCGTCATTTCGGGTGGCTGGCCGGATAACGGCACGATGAGTTCGGCCACGCGGCCGATGTCGTGGAGTGCGGCCCCCGCCAGCACGAGATCGCGGTTGAACGGCAACAACTCGGGGAAGCGCTCTGCATACTGATCCGCGAGCCAAATGCAGTTTCGCAACACATTTCGCACGTGTTCGAGCCAACCGCCGGGAAACGGGTAGAACTGTTTCGGACTCGCGGGCAAGGCTTTGAGTGCTTCCGCATTCGCGTTCAAGATGCCTAATACCAACACCTTTAGCGGCGCGTCTTTCAATTCGGCATCGAGGATCGCGAGCAACTCGGCGAGCATTTCGTCCGAATCGAATCGCGAGCGTTCGTAGAAATCGGACTCGGTAAAACCATCGTCTTTGTCGGCGGGTGTCGCGAGGCGTGCGTTGATGATGTCGATCTGCGGGCCGTAGCGTTCGTGTTCGCCGAAGGTGCCGCGCAACTTGTATATACTGCCGATGGTCCAGTCTTTGTCGCACTGCGGGAAGAGCGTCGCGTCGGCCCAGATTACACTACCGACGGTCCGGTGCATGTTGCGAAACTTGCAGTTGTAAAACGGCTTTTTGTCCCGCGTGGTGTTGCGCACTTTCTCGGTGAGCAACGCGAAAAAATCGGCCGGCAGTTGGCCCGGTTTTAACTCGTGCAGTTTCACGACGGGCAGCTTGACCATATCGGAAACCTCACGGCATCAGGTTGTACAGAAACGGTGGCCGCGACCAATCCCACAATCGCCACGGATTCGTATCGATCGATATCGGTAACGGGTTCCACAGCCAAGCGTCATAGTATGCGCACGGCGCGTGAATAGCGAATCCGAGCAACCCGATCGCCGTGACGGCGGCCCAACCCCAACGCGCGGACAACAAATAACCCACGGGGCGAATCGCGAATAATCCCGCGATTGGCACGATCTCCGACACCAGCCGCGATCCGTAACAATAACCACCCCACCAAATCGGCCACGAGCCGATGAGGACCAACTGACAGGCCACTGTCGCAATCGCGAATGCCGCCCAGCCAGCCGGTGCGTTCATTTGGTTAGCGCGGACTTTACGAAAGGCGAGCAAACCGAGAAACAGCATCCACGGCTGATACACGAACAACCCGCGCCCGGGGCTGAACAGCACGCCGAGGATATGTTCGCCGGGGAACCATTGCTCCGAAAGGAAGCCCATTGATGGCCCGAACGGGTTGCGGTAGATCGCATAATACATCGCCGCCCACGGCAGGTAACAGACGATCGCACACAGCGGTACGAGCAACCCGCGACGCCAATCGCGTGCCAGAACCCATAACCCGAACGGCACGAGAAACGTCACCGCCGAGGGTCGGCACGCGAGCATACAACCACACGCCAGACCTTGGAGGAATATCCCCTTCCAGCCCATTTTGCCTTGCGTGGAAAACTCGACGAGTAGCACGACGAGCAGCCAGAATACGATCCCGCCTTGTTGCCACAACAGCATCCCGAGCGTCGTCGTAAACACCGAGCCGAGCGCGAGTAGCCACGTCGTGGCATACGCGGCTTCTGGCGAACCGACGCGTAATCCGATCAGGAAAAACAGGCCGAGTGACAGCCCGCAGAGGAGCGATGCCGTGAGTTTTTCGATGAGAAACAGCGTGTGGTCGTCGCGCAGTTTTTGTCCCGTAGCCATCGCGATGAGCACGCCGGGCCAAGCGAAAATCTCCATGCCCGCGGGGTATGTCGAATACACGCCCGGCCCCGTGGGGACTTCGCGCACGAAGTACGGTCGCCCCGGTCCGCAGATGTCCCATCGCGCGAGGCCCGAGGGCGAAACGTACGACGAAAGCTCGCGGCTACCAGACTTCGCCATTTCCACAACGGTCGGCACAAGGGGAAGCGTGTCGCCGGTCCAGACGTGTATCGAGGTGTTCCATTGGCACACCGTCACCGGTAACGCGACGCCCAATAGCGCGACGAGCAACGCCGCGTATCCACGCGGTGAACGGGCGAGTCGCGCCGACAACATCGCCAGACGCGAAACAAGCGAACGGGGTGTGGATAAAATCGCGGTGAGGCCGAGGCCCGATACCAACACCAACCGCCCCACGCGATGGGCAAACGGGCTAAATTGCGAGTAGTGCCGGATGGCGTAGGCGGCAGCAAACGCGACGAGCAACACCGCGAGTCGCCGATAGGCCGCACGCCGATCGATCGCGCCGGCCACCCAGCCAAACATCGTAAACACGACGAGGAGGACCGGGCCGGTGGAACGAAACTTCCCCCAAATTGTCGCGAGAAGAATACCCACCGATGCGACGAACAGCAGCCAATCGAGCGCATTCACGCGAACAAGCGTAACCCTCGCGCCAACGGCGAACCACCCGCGGACCGGATTCACTTTCAACATGGACACTCCCCGCATCATGAACGATGCCGAAAGTTACTCCTTATCGGTGAATCGCGTCAATTGGAGTCTGATTGCTCGGAGTGGACCTCGTTCAATTCCGGGAAGAAATCTTGCTGACCCACGACACGTAGCGACTTCTTCGATCGACAGAAGTATAAACCCAGAGGTTGATTCTGTTTTTCAACGAGTCATGGAGAGACATCAATGCGTAAAAAACGAGTGCCTGCAAACAAGATCATCCTGCCAAGCCCTGGCGATGTCTTCCTCATGCCGTTGTCGGACGGTCGTTTTGGCGTGTGCCGGGTTTTACGCGAGAATACAGAATCGGAACGCGTAACCCACGGGGAACCGTGCGTTTTGGTGGCGGGTTCGGCATGGATCGGGGATCATGCCCTCGATCTGAACGACAAGAGAATTCGCCAAATTTCTCTGCTGACACATCATTCCTGGCAGAAGCAACCAGACCTAAACTGGGTTTCCGATCCACCTCCCGATGACTTTCAAAAAATCGGGACGATCGAACCGTCGGCGTCCGACAACCGGAAACAATGTATGTCATTTGGCAGTTGGTTCTTTGCGTATCGCGCAATGGCGTTGGGATCGTGATCGTGAGGCCGTTCTCCGCGAAGAGGCTGAGTTGCAAGAGAAAAAATGGCAGTACACGCAATCGCCAGAGTACCGAGACACCCTGCAACGACAACTCGAAATTCGCGATGCGATTACGCTCGTCCAGTTGAGGAAAAAAACGCGATTCTCTGGATGGAAAGGATTTGCTCCGGGCCGCGTCATTCCCGTCTGCCGAGGTATCTTCCGCGAAACCATCGATTCCCTCATCGCACTCGAAGACACACGCGACGAGTTATTGGTAATGCCAATTTTCCAAAAATGCATCGAGCGTCTTAACGACCTCGACGAAACGAACGAATCTTTCATCGAAACCACGATACGCGAGGAATTGTGCGATGAATTCAGCGAGATCGTGTACGCATGCGGGTTGCGCGGCCACGAACAACTGGCAGACCGTTGGCGAGACTGGTGACGTGCGAACGGCCAATATCATCAACATGCGCGAGAGCTAGTTTTAAAGTTGCGCAATTCGAATGTACGGGCACCCCTAGTGGGTGCGAAGTTGGTCTTTTCTTCGAATTTCCGCAACATTCGTGTTCCAGTTTCTGTACCGGCAACGCTGCCGATTTTCGCGACTTAATTCAAATGGGTCATGTTTTGTCTTTATCCCGGAGGGATTTCAGCCATTAGCCCCAGGTCGCGCTTCGCGCACCTGGGGTAGGAGTGAATTGCAATCGACCCCGAATGGGGTCGTAGCGGTATTCTCCCGTCGCTCGCGAGGAAATTCACGAGTTCCCTGGGTGCGCGGAAACCGCGACCCAGGGCTAATCGCTGAAATCCCGTTGGGATATAAAACCAAAAACACGATGACCCGAAATCGCCATCAACCGCAACTTCGCATCACTTGAAAGTGCCCCTACAAAATCCCTTTGGACGCGCCGACTTCATTCGCTTCGGAATTGCCTTCGTTCAACTCGGGAAAAACATCCATCGGTAGCCCGGCGGCTTTCATTTGCTCGGTGAGTTTCTTGACGGCGGCGAAGCGGTAGTTCGCGACTTGCTGCTCGTTGACGTGGAGAAACGCGGCAACGTCTTTGTTCGGCATTCCTTTTATGAAGAGCAATTCGAGAACTTGCACGCGGCTGTAATCGGCCTTCTGGATGTAGCCGCGGACTAACTCGCGCAGGCCGCGTGCGATGGCCTCGGTTTCGAGTTCCATGCGTTCCTTGCTACGCGCGATACTCGAGCCACCGCGTTGGCGGTCGTCGGAGGCTTTGCCGAGTTGTTCCTCATCGGAGTCGTTGCCCGTGAGAAATGGTTGCCGACCGACTTTGCGCAAGCGGTCCGTCACTTTGTGTGCGGCAATCGTGAACAGCCACGTTTGCAGGTCGCGCTTTTCGTCGTAATTTGTAAGGCTTCGGAGGAAGCCGATGAATGTGTCTTGCACCACGTCGTCGGCGGTGGCGGGGTCGCGGAGGCGACGGCGAACGTAAGCTCGCAGGCGGCCCTCGTAGCGTTCGACCAAATCGTTCCACGATTTGTCCGCACCACTTCCACCGCGTTTGATCTGCTGAACGAGAAGCTTATCCGTTTCGCTAATCATCGCGCGGTTCCCCATCGCAAAGGTCGATCAATTTCCACCGCGCACAGTATACAACACGGCTGCGATGGCGATGCCGACAAGCGTAAACGCTCCGACCGCAAGCCAAACGGTGAGGTAGCCGCGCGTCCATTCGTCGAGGCGGAGGAAGCCGCTAATCGCGAGTGCCATCACGAAGATCACGCCACCGATGCGGAAGCCGATGTTGACCCGTTCGCTCGACCGCAAACGCTGAATTTGGTCGTCGTTAAGCTCCACGTCGATCTCCACCCACAATCGGTTCGGATCGAGTTTGTTCGCGACCCACTCGGCCCGTTCGCTGTCCGTCGGGTTCTTCTCAACGACACTGTCTTTCCGCAAATAATCGTTTCGCATCGCCACCATTGAGGGGCGCGCGTGAACGGGCGGGTCGAGCGTTTCGAGTTGCCTCATCACTTCGATGCGGGCCGCGGTGAGGGCATCGGTGAAGGCGGCTTCCTTGCGTGTGTACGGCTTCTCGCTTTTCACGTGGACGCGAATCGTCGACGATGCAACAGGAGCTTTTGCGATCGTTTGAAACTCCTGCCGGATGGTCGGAATCGTCGGCACTGGTGGAAGCATCGCTTGGCCGGCATTCGCTCCGGCCACGACGCCGTTAGTGGCGGTGTATTCGCGAATTTCCTTTGGCGAAGCCCGCTTCATGTCGAGTTTCGTCGTTGCGATCGCAGGCTTCTCGTACCGCACGCCGCAACCGCTTGCCGCAACAACGGCGAACAGAATCGCAAATCGGGCAGTCCGCGTCGTCATGGTCGCTCCTTGATAGTTCAAAATCGTAGTCGAACGAACCGTAGCGTTTTGCAAAAATTCAATTTCCTCCCTCGCTAGCGCGTCGGGCTAACAATTCCGATCTTGTTAGCCCGACGCGCCCGACGCGCTAGCGAGGGAATCGTGGCGAGTCTGCGAGACGCGACCAATCACAACGGATTGTATCGTCGCTTCTTGCCCAACGAGGGCGGTGTGGGTTCCCACGGCGACACCCATTGCACGACCACGGCGGTCAAGATCATCGCGAACTGACCTAGGCCCGGTGATGTCGCTTCCCACGGCCAGAGGAAAATCAGTGCCGTGCTCCAGAACGCGGCCACGAACGGCGGGAACAAGCTGAACCGGTCGTTGCGGTCATTCGCGCCCATCCGCCACCAACGCGCCACGCCGAGTACGCAGGTGAAATACAGTGCATACTTCAACGCAATCGGCACCGACTTTGGTGGAATTCGGAGCGTGTCGAACAGATACTTTTCGGAAACGATCGACTCATCCATCGGAGGATCGAACTCGGGGCCGATGCCACCATCGAACCAGAACGCAAGCAAGCCGATAATGAAGCCGAACGCCGCGAGCCGAAAGCGGCGCGACCACGTGTCGGCGGCTTTGAAGCGAACTCCCACCGAGCATATTAGGATCGCCCAACAGAGCGCTAAACTCACGAGAAAGACTTTGCCCAACGATGCCCACTCCGTCGTTTGCGCGAACAGCGACCACGCGACGACGCCGAGCGCGATGCCGAACGGGGCCTTCACCATTGCTTCGCTGGTTGCGAGCAACCGTTCGCGAAACGTCGTACCCGTTCGACTCGATTGCGGCAGCGCTTTTCGCACTACCGGTATCGGCACCGGCATCGCAATCGGGCGATCCGCAACCGGCGTGAAGATCGGCACCACCGGGATCGCCGTCGCGACGATCGTCTCGTTAACCTTCGTAGGCATCGTCGGCAGCGTCTGCAATGAGTATGCTTCGTCGACGGCCTTCGCCATTTCCGTGAGCGTGGCATAACGCCGTGCCGCAGTCTTATCGAGAGCCTTCGCGACCACGGCTCGAAGCGGTTCGGGCACCGGCTCCAAATCGGGCAGGTCGAACAGGTGCTTTTTAATCGTCTCCGCATCGGACTCGCCATCGAACGGCAGCTTGCCCGTCAGCATTTCGTAAAGGATCACACCACAAGCATAGATGTCGATCGACTTCGAGTAATCGCCGCTACCGATCTCCGGGGCCATGTAGCTAACGGTGCCGACGCCCTTGGACAACTTGCGGTTACTCGCGCTCATCGACTTGCACAAGCCGTAATCGCCGACCTTGAGGTTGCCGTGTTCGAGGAAAATATTCGCCGGTTTGAGGTCGCGGTGAACGACGCCATGTTCGTGCAGATACGCCACAGCCCGCGCGAGGTTCTGGAAGAACTCGACCGCGAGGTTCACCGATAGCCCGTTCGGGTGGCGTTCGATCACGTCGCCGAGCGATTCCCCCTGCACGTACTCCATCACCAGCCACTGTTCACCGTGGCTGTCTTTTTTCAGATCGTAAATGTGAACGAGGTTGTTGTGCTTGAGGTTCAAGCAATTCGCAACGCCGCGGAGTTCGATGTCCGAGTTGTTACGAAGTAACTTGAGCGCGACTTCCTTACCGGAATCGCTGACGGCGAAGTACACTTCGCCGAACCCACCTTGGCCGACGCCACGCTTGATGGTGAAGCCATCGAGCGGTCGTTCTCCAGATCGGTAAGTGAAACGCATCGCACGCCTCGGGAACAGTGTCGCACTGAGTGAACCCACACTCCTACGCTTTCCTATTCGCAAACGGCACCGTCGGATTTAGATTTTCCGCAGAAGCGCAGGTTTTGTAGGAAACCCATCGACACGGTTCGTAACGTAACGGAGTATTTTCAGTATCTTGCGAAACTCTCCGGGGCGAACCATGACCGATGCGAAATTGCGGTGGGGCATACTTGGCGATGCGGGGATTAATCAACGGCTGTTGCCTGCGTTTCGACTGTCGCAGACGGCCGACTTGCGTGCGATCGCGAGCCGGAGCATGGAGAAAGCGAAGGCGGCCTCCGTTCGCGATGGCATTCCCGTGGCGCACGGCAGCTACATGGACTTGCTGAACGATCCGGCGATCGATGCGGTGTATATTCCGTTGCCGAACCACATGCACGACGAATGGACGCGGAAGGCCGCCGATGCGGGCAAGCACATCCTTTGCGAGAAGCCGCTCACGCCAACCGCGAAGGAAGCGGAATCGCTGGTGGCGTATTGCCGCGCCAAGGGCGTCCGCATGATGGATGGCTTCATGTGGCCACACCATCCGCGCACGCACAAATTACGCGAAACGATCGATTCGGGTGCCATCGGCGACGTGACAAAAGTTGTCGCCGCATTTACGTTCAATCTTGCCGGCTTGCCCACAAACAACATCCGGATGCAACCCGAAGCGGCGGGCGGCGGCTTACTCGATGTCGGTTGTTACACAACGTACGCGATCCGTTGGTGGATGCGTGCCGAGCCGGTGAAGGTCTGGGCACGCGCCGTATTCGTGAACGGCGTCGATGTCGCAATGAGCGGTGTTATGACCTTCGCTGATGGTCGCACGGCGGTGTTCGATTGCGGGTTCACCCACCCGTTGCGCACGGCAGTCGAAATCGTCGGTACGAAGGGATGCATTCGCATTCCGAACATGTGGATTCCCGACGATCGCGCGGTCTTCCATCTCACGCGGCAAGACGGCGATTTTAATCAAGCACTGGACGCGGTTGAAACTCCTGGCCACAATCAGATGGTACACATGCTCGACGACTTCGCCGCCGCGATTCGGGAACGACGCGAACCGTACCCGAATATGGACGAAGCGGTGAAAACCGCCCGCGTCATGGACGCACTCGCGAAGTCGGCGAAGGAAGAGCGTGAAGTGACTGTTTGATCTGTCCCTGGAGATAAGCCTGTGTTTTCGATTCTCTCTCTGCTTGCATTTTCGGCGACGGCTGCGGTGCCCATCGAGTTCAAAGATGGCGATCGGATCGTCTGGCTCGGCGGGGCACTCACCGAACGCGAACAGCGTTACGGCCAGTGGGAAACCGCGTTACTCATGCGGTTCCCGGATCGCAACATCAGCGTGCGGAACCTCGGCTGGAGCGGCGATACCGTGTTCGGCGATGCCCGCGCGGGATTCGACAGTGCGGCACAAGGTTACCAACGATTGGTGAGTTTAACCCTAGAACTGAAGCCGACAGTGCTATTCGTCAGTTACGGCACGAATGAATCGTTCGAAGGCAAAGCGGGCGTCGAAAAGTTCCAGAAGGGCTTGGAGAAACTGCTCGATTCGTTGAAGCCAACGAACGCGCGAGTGGTGCTGTTCACGCCGATGCCGTTCGAGAAGGGGCCAGGTTTCCCCGATCCAACGAAGCGGAACGCCGATCTCGCACTTTACGCACATGCCATTCAGAACGTTGCCGATTCGCGCGGGCATCGCTTCGCCGATCTGTATTCGTCGTGCATTCGCCATCCCGGTTCGTTCACCGATAACGGCATGCACCTCACTGAGGCCGGTTTCGCGGCCACGATCCCGAACTTCCTCACGGTGCTCGATCAATCGTGGCCGGGCGAAGACCCGAAGAAATTCGAAGCCGTTCGCAAAATCGTCGCGAACAAAAACGAGTTGTTCTTCTATCGATGGCGTCCGCAAAACGAGACTTATCTCTTCGGGTTCCGCAAACACGAACAAGGCAAGAACGCAAAAGAGATCGTCGAGTTCGATCCGCTGATTGAAAAAGCCGAGAAGGAACTGCGCAGCCTATTAATGAAGTAACCCGCAAGCCCAGGGATCGACGTTCCTCGTCGTTCCCTGGGTAAACGACATCCACTCCGCACCCAACCGATACCAACCATGCGAATGCTCTCCACTTTGGCGATGTTACTCGTTCTACCCGCATTGGCGTTCGCGCAGACGAATGCGATCATCCCCGACTCCGACCCGGAGATCGAGCGGAAGTCGTTTATCGTGGCACCCGGATTCGAGGTGAACTTGTTCGCCGCCGATCCGTTGCTGGCGAAGCCGATCCAGATGAACTTCGACCCGCAAGGGCGGCTCTGGATCGCGTCGAGCGAAATCTACCCACAGATCAAGCCGGGCGAGAAAGCGAACGATAAAATCCTGATTCTCGAAGACACCGATGGCGACGGCAAAGCCGACAAAACGACCGTGTTCGCGGATGGTTTGCTCATCCCCACGGGGATCGAACCGGGCGATGGCGGCGCGTATGTGGCGAACAGCACCGAACTCGTTCACCTGTCCGCATCGAAGCCCGGCGGCAAGGCGGATCGCACGCGCGTGATGCTCTCCGGATTCGGCACCGAAGACACGCACC
>JAYSYI010000496.1:0-3621 GCA_043727665.1 Limnoglobus sp.
GCCTGCGGCCCGAGCAACAGGAAGCCGTGACGATGACGGCGGATTATTTCACCCAGGCCAAGATCGAGCAGCCGGGGCACACGCCGCACTTCCTGTGGAATGCGAAGATGCGATTCGGCAAGACCTTCGCCGCGTATCAACTGGCCAAATCGATGGGTTGGAAGAAAGTGCTGGTGCTGACATTCAAGCCGGCGGTGGTGCATGCATGGTCGGAAGACTTGCTCCGGCACCTCGACTTTGAAGGATGGCAGTTCATCAACCGCGACGGGGAACTCACCTACGAACAGGCAAACAAGAAGAAGCCCATCGTCTGCTTCGGCAGTTTTCAGGATTTTCTGCAACGCGCGGCGGGCGGGGCCATCAAGCCGCGCAACGAGTGGGTACACACCACCAACTGGGACTGCGTGATTCTGGACGAGTACCACTACGGCGCGTGGCGCGAGAACGCGAAGGGGTTGTTCGGCGCGGACGAGGAAGACGCCGGGGAAGTGGCCGAGGAAGTGACCAAGGTGGAGGCGGAGTTCGACGAGTCGATTATGCCGATCACGACGGGGCACTACCTGTACCTTTCGGGTACGCCCTTCCGGGCGCTGGCATCGGGCGAGTTTATCGAAGAGCAGATTTTCAACTGGACTTACAGCGACGAGCAGCGGGCCAAGCGGGATTGGCCGGGGCCGGGGGCAAACCCATACGCGAGCCTGCCGAGATTGGTGTTGATGACCTACACACTGCCGGACGACATTCGGCAGGTGGCCGAGGAAGGCGAGTTCAACGAGTTCGATCTCAACGAGTTCTTCCGGGCCGAAGGCGACGGAGATGATGCGAAGTTCGAGCACGAAGATGAGGTGCAGAAGTGGCTGGACCTGATTCGCGGTGCGTATCGCGGGACAACGATTGACGATTTGAAACTCGGGAAGGATCGCCCGCCGTTGCCGTTCAGCGATGCTCGCTTGCTGGGCGTGTTGCAGCATTCGTTCTGGTTCCTGCCGAGCGTGGCGTCGTGTTACGCGATGGCGAAGTTGCTGAAGGCGAAAAACAACACGTTCTATCACGATTACAACGTGGTGATTGCGGCGGGATCGAAGGCGGGCATCGGCGCGGCGGCGTTGCCTCCGGTGCTAGCGGCGATGGATGAGCCGCTATCGAGCAAGAGCATCACGCTGAGTTGCGGGAAGCTGACGACGGGTGTGACCGTGCGCCCGTGGGCGGGAATGCTGATGTTGCGCAAGTGCAGCAGCCCGGAGACCTATTTTCAGAGCGCGTTTCGAGTGCAGTCGCCATGGACCGTTTCGGATGAGTCGGGCAAAGAAATCGTCGTGAAACCGGAATGTTACGTGTTCGACTTCGCGCCGAACCGGGCACTGCGGCAAATCGCCGATTACGGATCACGACTGGCGACAGACGACACGACACCCGAACAGCGACTTGCGGAGTTGGTTGGGTTCCTGCCAGTGCTCGCTTACGACGGCAGTTCCATGCGACTGCTCGACGCCGAGGCAATCCTCGACATCGCCACCGCTGGCACGAGTGCGACCCTGCTCGCCAAACGATGGGAAAGTGTTCTGCTGGTGAACGTGGACGACAGCACGCTCGGGCGGCTGATGAAGGATGATGCGGCGATGAAGGCGCTGATGGCCATTGAGGGGTTTCGCAACCTCAACGCTGATCTGGAGACGATCATCAATCGCTCGGAGCAGATCAAGGACGCCAAGCGCAAGGCGGGCGAGGGTGAAGAGCCGAGCGCGAAGGAGAAGAAAGAACTGACCGAGGCCGAAAAGGAACGGAAGGGCTTACGCAAGCAGGTTCAAGAGAAGCTGATTAAGTTCGCGGCGCGGGTGCCGGTCTTCATGTATCTGACCGATTTTCGCGAGCAGCGGTTGAAGGACGTGATCACGAAGTTGGAGCCGAAGTTGTTCAAGAAAGTGACGGGCCTAACGACGTTTGACTTTGAACGATTGGTGAGCTTGGGTGTGTTCAACAGCGCCTTGATGAACGATGCCGTGTGGAAGTTCCGCCGCTACGAAGATGCGAGCCTGAGTTACATGGGCGTGAGCCGACACAAGGGCTTAGATGTAGGGCTATTCGATACAGCGCTGACGGAGGAAGATTTCAAGGCGACGTTTGAAGGACTTGCGGCGAAATGAGTTTATTTGTAGTCAGTCAAATCGTGTTTGGATGGCAGCGGAATCGCCTATTTGATTTGATGGGGCATGTTTTGCAACGCGTTATCTTCAGCAGAATGTCAGCCACAGTCAGACACTCCCAACGGGTTCGAGCATGTTTCGAGTATAATCGATCCGCGTCAAGTATCTGCAAAGTTACCCCCATAAAAAGGGTGCCGAACATGGCGCGACGCAAGCTGTTCACCGATATCGAACTGGCCGCGCTTCTCACCGTCAGCAGTGGGAACTATCACCGCTGCGCCGCGAAGCTCAAAGTCAGCCGTACCGCAATCAATCACCGGGTGGCCGCTTCGCCCGAACTAACGAGCCTTGTATCCGACTTGCGGGAAGGGCGTCTCGATATGGCCGAATCCGCACTCGATGCCGCCGTGGCGAAGGGACAGGCATGGGCGATCTGCTTTCTGCTCAAAACGCGCGGGAAGCAGCGTGGCTACAGCGAAAGAGCGGAATACGAGGTCAAAAACATTATTACCGAGCCAATCAAACCGCTATCGAATGCCGGTGCGGAAATTACCCAGGCAGCCCTCGTCGCGTTCCTCGGGGATTTTGGGATCATCTTCACTCCCGAACCGAGTGATTTGAATGTACCCATTGGAGAGTGAAATCGTACAAATCGCAATCGAAGGTCCGATTGTTAAATTTTGTCATTTTTAATCCCGAAGAAGAATTACTATTGCCTTAATTGGATTAAACCGGATAAACGTAATCACAGCAGATGCGAATGCATCATTCTGCCATTCGTTTGATCGTGTGTCTGTTTCTCCCAAACGGATTTACGAAACGAAGTGTAGCGGTTCGGTTGCAAGAAAAAGGAATTTCCCATGCGTAATATCCGATCGTGGTTCACAAAAAAACGTAATCGTTTGGGACCGGTTGATCGTTCGCCCAATGCGAACAATTCCAAAACGCGAACGATTGTTACTTTCGTTGACATCGCTCGAAGATCGCATCGTGCCAGCGACTGCGCCGCCGATCTCTCACTTGGTGAATCACAATGCAATCGGCACTGTTGTAAGGCTCATTGGGAAAAACGATGTTTCCCAAACTGCAGTGGCAAATACCCTGGACGGGAAAGACCACGCTGTCGCGTACTTCGCGAATCCTCCTGACCCTGGGATATTGAAGTTTCGTTGCCGAATGGTTTCACGCTATTTAGCAAAAAAGGAGGACAGTGGAATGGTGTTGAAAGCAAGGTGCACTATCCAGAAACACTGGTCAATCCAGTGCGACCACTAACAACCAGTGTCGCAACTGCCGATTGTTCAATTCCGGACGATGGTCTCATCCCGAAGCGATCAAACGGAAATAAAAACGAACAACCGCTATCCGACAAGGTTAGCGAGAAGCCCGTGCGTTTTCTCAATGGTCAAATTGTCTACACCGAAACCGACCTCGAATCATCTGGAATGGCAACTCCCTGGCGACAAACGCGAAGTTG